>NZ_CDXDOR010000055.1:0-11449 GCF_978021225.1 Frankia sp. CeTa3Moorea
GCCGGCCCGGGCGGCTTCCGCCCCGGGATCGCGTCGTCCGTGGACGGCGACAACGACGAGTTCCGCGAGTTCCGCGACACCTTCCGCTCCAGGTCAGCGACCTTCGCCGTCAGCTTCGCGATCTCCCTGGCCTGTGTCGCCACCGTCGCCCGCAACTCGGCGATCAACTCCGCCTGCGCGCGGACGAGGGCGATCAGCCCCTCGATCGGCATCTCCTCCGGCGGCGGCACCCCACCACGTCACCACACGCACCAGATCCGATGCGCCACGCATCAGCCAACAGTCGGACCCGGAACGAACGCCAACCACTCACAGCAACATCAACAATGAAGCTGAATGTTTACCTGCGAAGAGCCCTATATCAACTACCCGGACATCGATCTGGCCGATCCTGCCTGGAACAAGTCCCCGGTCGCCTGGTCGACGCTTTATTACAAAGGAGAACTACCCTCGGCTGCAGCAGGTCAAGAAGCGCTGGGATCCGCAGGACCTTTTCCGCCATGCCCTGTCCGTGCGCCCCACCGGCTGAGGCCGCCGCGGCGCGTGGAATCCCTGTCGACCCATGGTCGACTGTCGCTCCAGCAGAGCTCGAGGACGCTGTGTGACGCTGCGATAGCGCGGGCCAGGTGACCGCGCGACCGCCACTGCCGGTCGGCGGCGGCCGGATATCCGTACCCGGAGGTTGTCGATGCTCGGCACATTCACATTCACCGACCTCTACGTCGACGTTCAGCAACACTACGCCCGGCAGATGCAACTGCTCGACGGCGGTGATTTCGAGTCCTACGCCGCCACGTTCACCCGGACGGCGAGTTCGCCCACACACCCGGCCGGGAACCCGCCCGGACCCGCGCCGGAATCGTCCATGGCCTGATCGAGTTCCACAGGCGTTTCGAGGGCGAGCGGGTGCAGCGGCGGCACTGGTCACCATGGTGAACCTCGAACCGCGGGACGACGCTTCCATCCGGTCGACGGCCTATGCGCTGGTCGGCACGATCCGGCCCGACACACAGCCCACCATCGCACCGAGCCGCGTCGTCCACGACGTCCTCGTCCGGCTGGACGGACGGATCCTGAACCGGTCGCGTCGGGTCGACCACGACCAGCTCTTCTGATCGGACGGCGAGGAAACGGAGCAGGCCGTGACACACCGGTTGGCCGGTCATTTCGGAGGAGAACAGTGAACAGACGTGTCGTCATCACCGGCATCGGTGTCCGCGTTCCCGGCGGCGCCGGCCGCAAGGAGTTCTGGCAGCTCGTGACGTCGGGGCGGACCGCGACGCGCCGCATCTCGTTCTTCGGCCCGAGCCCCTACCGCTCGCAGGTGGCGGCCGAGCTGGACTTCGATCCGGCCGCGGAGGGGCTCTCCCCGCGGGAGATCCGCCGGATGGACCGGGCCGCCCAGTTCGGTGTGGTGGCCGCGCGCGAGGCGCTGGAGGACAGCGGGCTGGACCTGGATCCCGAACGCACGGGGGTGAGTCTGGGCAGCGCCGTCGGCGCGGCGACCAGCCTCGAACAGGAGTACCTCGTCCTGTCCGACTCCGGGCGGGTCTGGGACGTCGACCATGATCACGTCTCGCCGTACATGTTCGACTACCTGGTGCCGAGCGCGATGGCGGCCGAGGTCGCGTGGGCGGTCGGCGCCGAGGGCCCGGTGACGATGGTCTCGGACGGGTGCACCTCGGGCATCGACGCCCTGGGCCACGCCTGCCAGCTGATCGCCGAGGGCAGCGTCGACGCCATGGTCACCGGCGCAGCGGACACCCCGGTCTCGCCGATCGTGGTCGCGTCCTTCGACGCCATCAAGGCGACGACGCCGCGTAACGACGACCCGGCCCACGCCTCCCGCCCCTTCGATCGAAGCCGCAACGGCTTCGTCCTCGCCGAGGGCGCGGCGATGTTCGTGCTGGAGGCGTACGACCGTGCGCGGGCCCGCGGAGCGGACAGCTACGTCGAGATCACCGGGTTCGCCACCCGCTGCAACGCCTACCACATGACCGGTCTGAAGGTGGACGGCCGGGAGCTGGCGCAAGCCATCCGGGAGGCCCTCGACCAGTCCCGGGTGAACCCGACCGACATCGACTACATCAACGCGCACGGTTCGGGAACCAAGCAGAACGACCGGCACGAGACCTCGGCGTACAAGCGCAGCCTCGGCGACCACGCCTACCACGTCCCGATCAGCTCGATCAAGTCCATGGTGGGCCACTCCCTCGGCGCCATCGGGTCGATCGAGATCGCGGCCTGCGCGCTCGCGCTACGTCACGGCGTCGTCCCGCCGACCGCGAACCTGCACGAGCCCGACCCGGAGTGCGACCTCGACTACGTGCCCCTGACGGCACGCGACCGGCGGCTGAACAACGTTCTCACGGTCGGTAGCGGGTTTGGGGGTTTCCAGAGCGCGATGGTCCTGCGCCGACCCGGGGCCGAGTCCCCGGTGGCGGCATGAGCACGATCGTCGTCACCGGTCTCGGTATCGCCGCGCCGACCGGTTCCGACGTCGAACGGCACTGGCAGGCGACCCTCTCCGGACGCAGCGGTATCGCCCCGCTCACCGCCGTCGACCCGCACCGGTACCCGTCGACACTGGCCGGTCAGGTCCGTGACATCTTCGACGCGAAGATCGTCTCCAGCCGCCTGCTCCCGCAGACGGACAGGATGACCAGGCTGGCCCTCCTCGCGGCGGAGCGGGCTCTCGCCGACGCGAAGATCAACCCGGCGGACCTGCCCGAGTACGACATGGGCGTAGTCACCTCGAACGCCTCCGGCGGTTTCTCCTTCACCCATCGGGAGTTCCAGAAGCTGTGGGCCCAGGGGCCGCAGTTCGTCAGCGTGTTCGAGTCCTTCGCCTGGTTCTACGCGGTCAACACCGGCCAGATCTCCATCCGCCACGGCATGCGCGGGCCGAGCGCGGCGCTCGTCGGGGAGCAGGCCGGCGGTCTCGACGCGGTCGGGCACGCGCGACGCAGCGCCGTCGCCGGTACCCCGTTGCTGGTCACGGGCGGGATGGACTCCGCCCTGGACCCGTGGGGCTGGGTCTCCCAGCTTTCGACCCGCCAGGTGAGCCGCCGCGCGGATCCGGCCGACGCCTATCGGCCGTTCGACGCGCGGGCCGACGGCTATGTGCCGGGCGAGGGCGGCGCGATCCTCATTCTGGAGCGGGCGGACGCGGTCGCCCGTCGCGGGGGACCGCGTGCCTATGGCGAGATCACCGGCTACGCCGCGACCTTCGATCCGAGACCGGGATCGGGGCGCGCGCCGGGGCTCGCCCGGGTGGCCCGGCTCGCGCTCACGGACGCGGGGGTGCGGCCCGCGGATGTCGATGTCGTCTTCGCCGACTCGGCCGGGACGCCGGACCTCGACCGGATCGAGGCCGCGGCGCTGGCCGAGGTGTTCGGACCGTACGGGGTGCCGGTGACGGCGCCCAAGGCGCTGACCGGCCGGCTCTACGGCGGGGGTGGCCCGGTCGATCTCGTCACCGCACTGCTGTCCATCCGGGACGGGGTGATCCCGCCGACACCGGGCACCCGCGACGTACCGGCCGACTACCAGCTCGACCTGGTGATCGGCGCGCCTCGCCGCCAGTCGGTACGCCGCGCCCTGGTCCTGGCGCGCGGGCGGCACGGCTTCAACTCGGCCCTCGTGGTCAGCGCGCCGTCCGCGTGAGCTCGGCGGACCGCGGGCGAACCCAGGCGGCGGGACCGTAGCGCCGCCGCCCGTGCGGGCCGCATCCTGCCCAGCACGAACGACCGACCGGAGGATGATGACATGACCGCGATGACACTCGACGACCTGCGCCGGGTCCTGCTCGAATGCGCCGGAATCGAGGAGAGCGTCGATATCGACGGGGAGATCCTCGACACGCCTTTTGAGGATCTCGGCTACGACTCCCTGGCGATCATGGAGGCGGCGGCGCGGATCGGTCAGGTGTTCGGCGTGGCACTGCCGGATGATCAGATCGCGGACGCTGAGACGCCGCGCCTGCTGCTCGACGCCGTCAACCAGGCCGTCCGGCCCTGAGACCGGGCGTCAGGCAGGTACCTGCCCGGCCGATCGCTGGGAGACCATGCTCATGAGCAATCCCCTGCAGTACCGGACGGAACACGCGGTGACGATCGCCGCCCCGGCGCACGAGGTCTACGCCCTCGTCGCGGACGTGACGCGATGGCCGGTCATCTTCGGGCCGACCGTGCACGTCGAACGCCTCGCCTACGAGGTCGTGGACGGCCGCGGGGAGGAGCGGTTCCGGCTGTGGGCCACCGTCGGCGGCGAGGTGTCGGTGTGGACCTCGCGGCGCACCCTGGACCGAGGCTCGCTGCGCGTGACGTTCGACCAGGAACAGAGCCAGCCGCCGGTGGCCTCGATGGGCGGGGACCGGCGCTTCGTCCCCCTCGCGGCCGGCGGGACGAGGGTCGAGCTGCGCCATCACGGCACCGCGGTGGACGACGCGCCCGCGACGCACGCCTGGATCCGCGCGACGCTCGACGCCAACAGCGAAAGCGAGCTGGCCTCGTTGCGGGAGGTGGCCGAGCTCGGTCATCCCCTCGACGACATCCTCTTCTCCTTCGAGGACACCCTGGAGGTCGACGGGTCGCCCGCGGACGCCTACGCCTTCGTGCGGGCGGCCGACCGGTGGCCCGAGCTGCTGCCGCATGTGCTCCACGTTGAGCTGCGGGAGGAGGCGACGGGCGTCCAGGACCTGGCGATGGACACCCGCACGGCCGACGGCTCGACGCACACGACCCGGTCGACCCGCCTGTGCCTGCCCGGCCGCATCGCCTACAAACAGCGGGTACTGCCCGACCTGCTGCTCGGCCACAGCGGGCCGTGGAGCTTCCGGCCCGGTCCGGGCGGTACGGCGCTGCTGACGGCTCGCCACAGCGTCCGGCTCGACCCCCCCGACCCCGGGAGGGCGTCCCGATGACCACGGCGCTGCGCCCCATCCCGGGCGTTCCGCCGGCGCGGACCGTCGAGATCGCGGACCGCGTCTACGCCTACGAGCAGCCACCCGGCGGATGGTGCCTGAGCAACGCCGGGGTGTTGGTGGCCGGGGACCACAGTGTCGTCATCGACACCGCGGCCACCGAACGCCGGGCGCGGGACCTCGCCGATGCCGTCGCCCGGCTCGGAGCCGGTCCGGTCCGCTCCCTGATCAATACTCATCATCACGGCGACCACACCTTCGGCAACGACGCCTTCGGTGCTGCCGTGACGGTCATCGCCCACGAGTCGACGCGCACCGAGATGGCCGAGACCGGCCTGGCCCTGACCCGCCTGTGGCCGGAGGTGACGTGGGGCGAGATCTCCCTGGCGCTGCCCTCGGTCACCTTCCGGGATCGAGTCGGCCTGCACCTGGACGACCGCACGGTCGAGCTGATCCACGTCGGCCCCGCGCACACCACCGGTGACGTGGTCGCCTGGCTGCCCGAGCAGCGGGTGCTGTTCACCGGGGACGTGGTGCTCTCCGGGGGCACCCCGTTCGTCCTCATGGGCTCGGTCGCGGGGACGCTGGCCGCCGTGGCCCGGCTGCGGGCCCTGGGCGCGCACACGCTCGTCGCCGGGCACGGGCCCGTCTGCGGCCCGGAGGCGTTCGACGAGACCGAGGCGTACCTGCACTGGATCCAGCGCCTGGCCCGCGACGGCCGGGCGGCCGGGCTCGCCCCGCTGGAGCTTGCGCGGGAGGCCGGGCTGGGGGACTTCGGTCACCTGCTCGATCCCGAACGGCTCGTCGGCTGCCTGCATCGCGCCTACGCGGAACTGGACGGGGGCGAGCTGGGCCGCCCGCTCGACGTGGTCGGGATCTTCGGGGAAATGGTCGAGTTCAACGGCGGACGGCTGCCGACATGCCTGGCCTGAGCTCGCAGTGGGGGGCACGCTGCGCCGCGCTGGAGTTGACGAAGGAGACGAGTGATGGATGAGGTCGCTGACAGTCCCCAGTGGGTGCTGTGCACGGGCTGTCGGGCGCAGGTGTTCGGCCGGCGCTGGGAGCGCAACCTGGGCGTCTGCCCGGAATGCGGGCATCATGCCCCCCTCACCGCCCGCCAGCGCCTCACCCAGGTGCTCGACGTGGGAAGCCTGGAGTACCTGCCGACCGCCTACCAGGACGATCCCGGCGACTTCCAGGACACGCGCAGCTACGTCGAGCGGCTCGCTCAGGCACGCCGCGAGACGGGCATGGCCGAGGCGGTGCTGTGCGCCCGGGGCAGCGTGGAGGGGGCGCCGCTGGTGGTGGCCGTGATGGACTTCCGTTTCCTCGGCGGCAGTCTGGGCGCCGCCGTCGGCGAGACGATCACCTGGGCGGCCGAGACCGCGCTGCGTGACAACGTTCCCCTGCTGATCGTGACCGCCTCCGGGGGCGCGCGCATGCAGGAGGGGACGATCGCGCTGATGCAGATGGCCAAGACGAGCGCCGCGCTCGCCGAGCTGGACGAGGCGGGGATCCTGACCATCGCGCTCATCAGCGATCCGACCTACGGGGGAGTCGCGGCCTCCTTCGCCACCCTGCCCGATGTGCTGCTCGCGGAGCCCGGGGCCCGGTTGGGGTTCGCCGGACGCCGGGTGATCGAGCAGACGATCCGCCAGCAGCTTCCCCCCGGTTTCCAGACCGCGGAGTTCCTCCTCGAACGCGGGTTCCTGGATGGCATCGTGGCCCGCAGGGATCTGCGTACCCGGCTGGCGCGGCTGTTGCGGGCCGGGTCCGGCGCCGCCGGCCGGGAGCACGGGCCGGCTCGGAACCGGCCACCGGTGGAGATCGTCCCGCTGGTGCGCGACCCCGGGCAGCTCCCCGTCGGCAACCCGTGGGACCAGGTGCGCGGCGCCCGCCGGCTCGACCGGCCGACCTCGCTGGACTACCTGTCGCTGGCGTTCCGCGACTTCCAGGAGCTGCACGGCGACCGGCTCTCCGGGGACTGCCCGGCGATCGTCGGCGGTCTTGCCTGGTTGGCCGAGACGCCGGTCGTGGTGATCGGCCACCAGAAGGGCCATACCCCCGCCGAACTGGCCGAACGTAACTTCGGGATGCCGCTGCCGGCCGGCTACCGCAAGGCAGCCCGGCTGATGTCGCTGGCGGCGAAGCTGCGCCTGCCGGTCATCACCCTCGTCGACACGCCGGGCGCCTACCCCGGCAGACAGGCCGAGGAACAGGGGCAGTCGGTCGCGATCGCCGCCAACCTGCGCCTCATGGCCTCGCTGCCGGTCCCGGTGGTGACCGTCGTCACGGGTGAGGGCGGTAGTGGCGGGGCGCTGGCGCTGGCGGTGGCCAACCGGGTGCTCATGTTCTCCGACAGTGTCTACTCGGTGATCAGCCCGGAGGGCTGCGCGGCGATCCTCTGGCAGGATCCGGCGGCCACCCCGCGCGCTGCCGCCTCGCTCGGCCTCGACGCCCGGGCCCTGCTCGAATGCGGCGTTGCAGACGCCGTGGTACCCGCGCCGGACGCCGGCACCGGTAGTGATCCGCTGCGCGCGGCGGACCGGTTGCGGGCGGCGCTCGTCGCGACCCTCCACGAGCTGTCCGGGCTCGGCGAGCGGGAGCTGGTCGCGGAGCGGCGGGCGCGTTTCCGCCGCTTCGGTCACGACCAGCCGATCAGCCGGAAGGTGGCGTCATGACGGCCGACGAGACGCGGCCCGCCACGATCGAGATCCGATCGGTCGGCGCCCCGTCCGGGGCGACCGCGTCGGTCGACGCGGTGGAGCTGCTCACCCAGGTCGGCGAGGTGGCCCGCGGCCTGCTCGACGCCACGCCGAGCCAGCCGAGCCGGCTGCGGGTCGGTGTCGCCGATGTCGTCGTCGAGGTGGAGTGGACGCCCGCCGCGCCGGCCGTGCCGGCCGTGCCGCCCGCGGCCGTGCCGTCCGGCGCCACCCCCGCACCCGGGCCGGTCGGACACGAGGTCGGCGCGCCCAGCGTGGGCACGTTCTACCGCCGGCCTGAGCCCGGCGCGAAGCCATTCGTCGCCGAGGGAGATGTGATCCGCGTCGGGCAGCAGCTCGCGATCCTGGAGGCGATGAAACTGATGCTGCCCGTCGAGGCGGATCGCGCCGGGCGGATCGAGAGGATCCTGCGGGAGGACGGGGACCCGGTGGAGTATGGCGAGCCGCTGTTCCAGCTCGCGCCGGTCGAGGCGAGGTGACGCGATGTTCGCCAGCGTACTGATCGCCAACCGGGGGGAGATCGCGCTGCGGGTCGCGCGGGCCTGCCGGGAGCTGGGCATCCGCACGATTGCTGTGTACTCCAGCGAGGACCGGGACTCGGCCGTCGTCCGCGCGGCCGACCAGGCCGTCCAGATCGGGCCGGGCCCGGCGAGGAGGAGCTACCTCAACGCGGCCGCGGTCCTCGCGGCGGCGGAGCAGACCGGGGCGCAGGCCATCCACCCCGGCTACGGGTTCCTGTCCGAGGACCCGGATTTCGCCGAGGCCTGCGAGGCACAGGGGGTCACGCTGATCGGCCCGCCGGCCGCTGTGATGGCCCGGCTCGGCGGCAAGGTCTCGGCGCGGTCGCTGATGGCGTCCGTGGGGCTGCCCCTGCTCCCCGGCAGTCTGGAGCCCCTGACGGACGTCGACGAGGCGCGGGAGCTCGCGGCGCGGATCGGCTATCCCGTCATCGTGAAGGCGTCCGCCGGCGGCGGCGGGCGCGGGATGGCCCTGATCCGCGATCCGGACCGCTTCGGCGACGAGTGGGCGCGGGCGCGGGCGAGCGCGCAGATGCTCTTCGGTGACGGCCAGGTCTACGTCGAGAAGTACCTGGACGGCGCCCGCCACGTCGAGATCCAGATCATGTGCGACCTCTTCGGTCACGCGGTCCATCTCGGTGCCCGGGACTGCACCGTCCAGCGCCGCCATCAGAAGCTGATCGAGGAGTCGCCGCCGCCGCATGTGCCGGGCGGCCTCCTCGACCGGATGGGGGAGGCGGCGGTGCGGGGCGCGCTCGCCGCCGGTTACGTCGGAGCGGGGACCTTCGAGTTCCTGCTCGACCCGGCGGGCGGCTTCTATTTTCTGGAGGTCAACTGCCGCATCCAGGTGGAGCACCCGGTGACCGAGGCGGTGACCGGCATCGACCTGGTGCGCGCTCAGCTCACGGTCGCCGCGGGGGAACCGCTGCCCTTCGGACAGGGCGATATCGAGATGCGTGGCGTCGCCATCGAGTGCCGGGTGAACGCCGAGGATCCTGAGCGCGGGTTCGCCCCGGCCCCCGGGCCGCTCGACCGGTTCGTGCCCCCCGGCGGCCCGTTCGTCCGGGTCGACACGGCGGCGTTCCCCGGCGCGACGGTGTCGGCGAGCTACGACTCGTTGCTCGCCAAGGTCATCGTCTGGGCGCCCGACCGGGACCAGGCGCTCGCCCGGATGGCGCGCTCGCTCGACGAGTTCGAGGTCACCGGGCCGCGCCTGCGCACGACGAAGGACTTCCTGCGGCGGGTCCTGGACGATCAGGCGTTCCGGCTCGGTCGCCACGACACCCGCCTGGTCGAGCAGATCCTGGCCGCCGACACCGCACCCACCTGACCGGTGCTGGGCGCCCGCGGCCGGGGCCGGTTGGCGGGGCCGGGGTCGGTGGCGGGGCCGGGAGAGGTCAGCCCGGCCCGGCGGGCCCCCGCCGGCCGGCCGAACCGACGGAGGGAGGACTGATTCAGTGACGCGGCCAGCGCCTTGTTGACCGCGTCGATGCGCGAGACCGCCTTGAGCTTGACGAAGATGTTGTGCACATGGCGTTTCACCGTCGGCTCGGTCAACGACAGCCGCGAGGCGATCTGGGCGTTCGTCATCGCCGCGGCCACGAGTTCCAGCACGTCGAGCTCCCGGGCGGACAGCGGGTTCTTCCCGGTGATCTCGGCGAGCACGCCCGCGTGGGAGACGAGCAGCGAGATGCGGGTGCTGTCCGCGCAGGCCGTGCGGATCGCGGAGACCAGCTCGTGGCGGGATGCGCGCTTGAGCAGGTAGCCGCGCACGCCGAGGCGCAGCAGGTTACGCACGACCTGCGGGCTGTCGTACATGGTGAGGACCAGGACGCGGGCCTGGGGGGCGACCCGGCGGATCGCCGAGACAGTCGCGGCGGCGTCCGCCCCCGGTATCTCCACGTCGAGCAGGACGACGTCCGGCTGCAGGCGGGCCGCTGTCTGCACCGCGCCCGCGCTGTCGCCGGCCTCGCCGACGACGACCAGCCCCTCCTGCGCATCGATGATCTGCCGGACCCCGTCGCGGACGAGGGTGTGGTCATCGACGAGCATGCTGCGGAGCTGATCAGCCGCGCGGTTCATCGCGCCCCCAGCAGCGGAATGATTATTGCGACCCGGGTGCCTGTTCCCGGGCGGCTCGCGACGTGCAGCGCGCCGCCGAGCAGCGCGACACGTTCGCGCATCGACGTCAGGCCGAAGCCGGTCGTGACGGCGGACGGGGCGACGTCCACCCGCACCTCGACGTCCCCGGCCCGCCCGTGCACCACCGCGTTGTGGATCGCCTCCCGCAGCACGAGAAAAACCTCGCCATGCAGCTCCGGTGGCGCCCATCCCTCGTCACCGTTCACCGCGACCCGCACCCGGCTGGCGACGGCCAGGCCCGATTCGGTGAATGTCCGCAGCGCCGTGTCGAGGCTTTCCAGCGGCTCGACGAGGTGCAAATCCGACGTCACGGCCGTATGGCGTCCAACGTCGATTCGACCGCCTCCCTGGCCGTGCGGACCGCTTCCTGGGCGGGCTCGGGACGCGCGGTGCCGTAGAGATCGTGGAGTTCCAGCTGCCGGCGCGCGATGTTCAGCCCGAGCCCGACCCGGTCGTGCAGCTCACGCGCGATGCGCCGGCGTTCGTCAAGATGCGCCCGGTGCACCCGGTCCAGGAGTGAGCTGGCGTACCGGCCGGCGGCGCGCCGAAGCTGCTCGCCGATCGTCCGGTGCACCATCATGATCGTAGCGTATCCTGCGCCGGAATTCTCCTCCAGCTCGTCCTCGATGACGTCCGCGATCACCGTGAAGAGAACTCCGGCGGCCTGCACGAATTCTGTCGGATGGGTATTCCACGGCGCGGCCAGAGGACCGTTCTCCGACGTGGTCCGGTCACCGGCGCCGGTCGGCACCGAACCGGTGCGAAGGGCGATGAGAACGTGCCGGACGACCTCGTCGATGCCGTCCTCGTGCTGATCCGGGGGGCGCCCGGACGGCAGATTCATCGTCTCCGCGAGACGGGCCCGGTAGCTGTGGCCGATCTCGTCTCGGCGCGCTGCCACGCGATCAGCCAGGAGAGGGTCGGGTTGTGTCCATTCAGGGGTGGGCGGGCGTGGCCCGCTGACCTTGGGGTTTGTGGTGGGGGGACACGTCGTGGACGTTGCTTGATCGGCGTGGTTGGGCGTGGGGGATCAGGGGTATGGCTGATCCGTCCGCGTTGTGGGGCTGAGCCGGGAGGCGGGGCTGGATCGGTCGTTACCGGCGGATCCGCCGGCGGAATGTTCGTCGTGCCAGGCGGATCTG
>NZ_CDXDOR010000055.1:12010-32341 GCF_978021225.1 Frankia sp. CeTa3Moorea
GCGCCATCGACGCCATCCAGACGGCCCTCGCCGGCCAGCCCTGGCTGCCCGTCCCCCGGACCGCCACCCTCCAGCCCACCGCTCTCGCCACCTAAACCAACATCAACACCAGGGTGCTGGGACGCACACCCCTGAATGGACACGTCGGGTTGCCACGCGTCGCCGGGCATGCTCGTCCTCCTCGATGGGGCATGGCTAGTCGCCCGTCCCGCCATCCGATTATGACGGCCCGGGATTGTCGCCGCAACAGCCGGCCAGCCATCCCGGAATTGCTTGCTTAATATTTCTGTCGCACTACCGGACCGATGTACATGGACCTGGCCTGCGGTTTTCCTGCGCGTGTTGACCGCGCGCTGGGACCAGGTCCGCGGCCACCACGCGCTCTTGCCGGAGCCTTTGCATACGGCGGCGTTTGAGACAAGTGGTTTCGTGGGATCTGCCGGGTGATACTGGTGACAGTCGCCGCCCGGCATTGCTCGATCTGGTCGCCGTCGGTAGTCGTAAATCCTCGATCGAGGCGGGGGCGGCACGGGCTCGGCCCAGGCCGAGCCGAACTTTTGATCCCTGCTCTACATCGTTGGTAGCCGGCGCTTGCCCGCGGCCAACGGCTGACGTGAAGTCGACCGGAGGCCGCGGACTGCGGTCGACGGCGGGTTCCCGCCTTGGCTGGGGAGATGGAAGGGGTTACTTGTGGTGACGCGTTTCGAAATCCTCGGCGGCCTGCGGATGTGATGTGACGGACGTAACTGCACGCCGACGCTGCCGAAAGTACGCCAACTTCTGGCGCTGCTGTTGCTGCGCGCGAACCGGATCGTGCACGTCGACACGATCATCGGGGAACTGTGGGACACGAATCCCCCGGCAAGTATGATCACGACCTTGCAGACCTACGTCTATCAACCGCGAAAGATCATGCTTCGGGGCCGGCTGGCCGTCCCGGGCGACGAGCTGCTGGTCACCGCGCCGTCGGGATATCTGCTGCGGGTCGTACCCGAACAGATCGACGAGACCGCGTTCCAGGCTCTCATCGCGCGGGGATGCGCCCTGCTGGACCAGGGACGTCCTGCGGAGGCCAGCGCCACGCTGTGGCCGGGCGCTCGCGATGTGGAGCGGCCCGCCGCTCGCGGACGTCATGTGCGGCCGGGTGCTGCAAGCCCACGTCGTGCATCTGGAGGAACGCCGGATCTGGGCCCTGGAGGCCTACATCCGCGCGGAGTTCGAGCTGGGCCATCAGCGCGAGCTCATCGGCGATCTGCGCGCGCTGGTGGCCGAGCACACGATCAACGAGTGGTTCCACAGCCGGCTGATCGAGGCCCTCGCGCACGCCGGTCGGCGCGGCGAGGCGCTCGTCGCGTACCAGACGCTACGCACGACCCTCGCGGACGAGCTGGGTCTGGACCCCTCCCAGGAGGCCCAGAGTCTGCAACGGGCCCTGCTGGGGACCCGGTGAGTGGGCCGGCCACCACGCCCAGGGCGAGGCCGCCCGCGCCGCCCGCGCCGCCCGCCGCCTACGGCCGAGGTGACCCCGTCACGCCGTCCAGTTCGAGGGGTGGCCACCGGGCACGACCTCGTCGGCCCGCAGGTGGGTGAAGGCGTCGGCGAAGGTGGCGTGGATCCTGGCGAAGTCGATCGTCGGGCCGAACGCGGGGTGCGCGTACAGCGTGCGGGCGTACCTCCACAGCCGGGGATGGCCGCCCGGCTCGGCCCGGTTGGCCTCGAAGATCCCCGGGAAGGCGACCTCGAGTCGGACCAGCGACACGAACAGGCGGACGTCGGACTCGGTGAGCGTGTCGCCCAGGAGGTAGGCGTGGTCGGCGAGGCGGCGGTCGAGTGCGGACAGCGCGGCGACGGTGTCGTCGACGAGGGCCCGGTGGGTCTGCGGGTCGGCCGTGTGACCCAGGATGTGGACGACACTGTGGATCTTCTGGTACAGCCAGTCGTTGACCGTGTCGATCTCCTCCCGCACCTGCTCAGGATACAGATCGACGTCGTGGCCGGCATATGCGCCGAACTGGGTGAGCAGGTCGCGGGTGATGCCGTCGGCATCGTTGCTGACGATGACCCGCTCGCGTTCGTCCCACAGCGTCGGGACGCGGTAGCGGCCGATGCCCGGCAGCATGGTCTCCCACGCCGCGCGCAGGCCGGCGGGATCCTCGTCGGCATAGGTGACGGCGAGGACGTCGTCGAGGCCGAGCAGGTTACGGATGATGGTCGCCCGGTTGGACCAGGAGCATCCCCAGCTCACATACAGGCGGTAGCGGTCTGGTTCCGCCGGGTGGGTGCTGGCGGGGTCGGCCGACAGCCGTCCCTGGAACCGGGCGGGAGGGCGGAACACGGTGCCGTCCTCCCGCCGGCGAATTCCCGCGGCGGGATCGGAGGCCTCACAGCTGGCGTCCACCGCCGGCGGCGGGTTGTCGGTATGGGCGGGAGAGGTCATGGTCGAGGTTCCTTTCCTCGGCGGTGGACAGTGCGTCCGGCAGGCGTGGAGCCGCGTCGACGAGCGCACGCGTATAGGGCTGCCGGGGCGCTCCGATGACGTCGGCGGTCATCCCGCTCTCCACGATCTGGCCCGCCTGCATCACCGAGACGCGGGTGGCGATCCTGCTGACGACCGCCAGGTCGTGGCTGATGAACAGGTAGCCGACGCCGAGGTGCTCGCGCAGGTCGGCGAGCAGGGCCAGGACCCGGGCCGCGACGGTGGCGTCGAGAGCCGACACGGCCTCGTCGCAGACGACGATGTCCGGTTGCGCGGCGAGCGCCCGGGCGATCGCCACCCGCTGGCACTGCCCACCGGAGAGCTCGTGGGCGCGCCGGGCCAGCAGCGCTTGGGCGAGGCCGACCTGGTCGGCCAGCTCCCGCACCCGGCGCGCCACCGCTGCGCGCTCGACGAGGCGCAGTGCGCGCAGCGGCTCCGCGATCGCGTCGGCGGCGGTGTAACGCGGATCGATGGAGGCGTAGGGATTCTGCGCGACGAGCTGCACGCGACGCCGGAAGGCCCGCAGGTCCCGGCCGCGCCGGCGGGTGATGTCCACGCCGGCGAAGCGGATGGTGCCCGCCGTCGGGAGGTCCAGCCGCAGCAGCAGGCGGGCGAGTGTCGACTTGCCCGAGCCGGATTCACCGACGAGGGCGTGGATCTCCCCGCGTCGCACCGCGAGGCTGACGCCGTCGAGGGCGACCACCGAGTGGTGTGGTCCGCGTCCGGGGAACAGCCGGCTGACGCCGTGGGCGGACAGGCCCCCGGCGCCCTCGCCGCCCCCGTCGTCGCCGGGGCCGCTGCCGTCCCGCCCAGCCGGGGCCGGGCCGGGCGACACCGGGCCGGGCGACACCGGGCCGGGCCGCCACCAGGGAGCGAGTGGCGGGATGGCCCGGCGCCCGCAGGACGGTGGCGCTTGCCCCCCGCTCGACCACCTCGCCGGCGTCGAGGACGACGAGCCGGTCCGCGCGTTCCGCGGCGACTGCCAGATCATGGGTGACCAGCAGGACGCCGATCCCGTCCCGGGTGGACAGCAGCGCCAGGTGGTCGAGCAGCCGACGCTGGACGACCACGTCCAGCGCGGAGGTGGGCTCGTCGGCGATGAGCAGCGCGGGCCGGCAGGCCAGGGCGATCGCGATCACGGCCCGTTGCCGGGTCCCGCCGGACAGCTCGTGCGGGTAGGAGCGCGCCACCCGCGCCGCGTCGTCGATGCCGGCGTCGGTCAGCAGGCGCAGCACCTGGGCGGGCCGCAAGGATCGCGGCGTCGCCCGGTGGATGGCCAGCGCCTCGGCCCAGCCGCTCCAGTAGCCCCCCACCAGGCCGGCGCCCCCGCCCACGCCCAGCGCGATGCCCACGGCCAGCAGCGCGCCCGCCACCGATCCCGCCGTGCCGTGCACGACCCGGGAGTACACGTCGCGGCCGAGGTTGTCGGTGCCGAACGGATGGGTCCAGCTCGGCGCGGCCAGGGCGTGTGCTGGATCGACGGCGGTGGGGCTGAGGGTGGCGAACCAGCCGGGCAGCAGGCACCACACCGCCACCACCACGATGACGCCGGTGGCGAGCAGCGTGCCGACCGGCGGCACCCGCCGCCGGCGGGACCGGGCGGCGTCGGGCGTCCCGGTGGTGTCGGGCGTCCCGGTGGTGTCGGGGGCTCCGGTGGCGTGCGCGGCGGAAGTCCCGCCAGCGGCGGAGACGACCGGGGGAGCGACCGGGTCGTGGCCGCGGTCCGCGCCGGCCACGGCCGGGCGCGCCCCGAGCCCGGGGTCAGCCGACATCGGAACCCGCCGGGGCCGGGTCGGAGCGGCGGGCGCTCGCCCGGCCGGCGAGCCGGGGATCGAGCAGCGGATAGCACAGATCGACGAGGAGGTTCACCAGGGCGAAGACGGCCGCCGAGAGCACCGTCACCGCGAGCACCAGGGGAACGTCCTTGTCCGCCACGGCGGTGGCTATCGTGCGGCCCAGACCGACTCGGGAGAAGACCGTCTCCACCACGACCGAGCCCGCGAGCAGGCTCCCCAGCAGCAGCCCGGTGATCGTCAAGGTTGGCGGTGCCGCGTTGCGCAGCGCGTGGCGCAGCACGATCCGCACCTCGCTCGCTCCCTTCGCCCGCAGGGTCACCACGTACGGCTGGGCAAGCGTGCCCGCGAGGCTGCGGCTGAGCATCTGCGCGACCACCGCGCCGACCGGAACGGCCAGGGTCACCGCCGGCAGGACCACTCCCGCGGCGCCCCCGTTGCCGATGCCCGGCAGCAGCTGCCACCGGAACGCGACGACGTGCACCAGCACCAGCCCGATCAGGAACGTCGGGACGGACATTCCCACGGAGGGCAGCGCGTCGAGCAGCGGGCCCAGGCGGCGCCGGCGGGTCAGGTTCGCGGCGATGGCCAGCGCCGTCCCGGCCAGCACGCCCACCGCGAGCGCCGTCGCGGTGAGGGCGAGCGTTGGCGGCAGCGACCGGGCGAGCGTGCGCAGCACCGGCTCGCCCGTCGTCAGCGACGTGCCGAAGTCACCGGTCATGGCGGCGCCCAGGTAGTCTACGTACTGGGCCGGCACGGAGCGGTCCAGGCCGTACTGCTCCCGCAGCGCGGCGAGCTGGCTCCCACTGGGAGTCGCCTGCCCGCCGCCCGCCCGGTCGATCATGATCGCGACCGGGTCGCCCGGCAGCACCCGGAGCACGGCGAAGATCAGCGTGTAGGCCGCCCAGACCACGACCAGGGCGTGTCCGGCGCGTCGAAGGAGATAGCCCGTCATCGTGGCGCCGACTCAGTCGTTCAGCCAGGTGCCGTGGAAGGACCCGTCGGAGGAGTAGTCGCGGACCTTCGCCGACATCGCCACGAGGTAGCCGTACTGGTAGAGCGGCACGGCGTAGTGCTGGGTGATGATGTGCCGTTGCGCGTCGGCGAGTATCCCGGTACGGCGGCCGGTTTCGATGGTCTGGTTCTGCTGGGCGAGCAGCGCGTTCAGCGGGTCGTCCGCGCCGATCCGGGCGCGGTTCTTGGCCGAGGCGGAGAACACGGTGCGCAGGACGTCCCCGTCGCCGCGGTTCTGGGTGAAGGCGAGTAGATCGTAGTCGCCGGCGTCCTGCGTGGGCACGAGCTGGGAGACCGGCAGCCCCCGCAGCTTCAGGTCGACGCCGATCTTCCGCCACTGCTGTTGCAGCAGTTCCAGGGCCGGTCCGTTGATGGTGTCGACCGAGGGGTAGAGCACGCTGACACTGAGCCGGGTGCCGTTCCTGCTCCGGATCCCGTCACCCCCGGCGACCCAGCCGCCGTCGGTCAGCAGCTTCGCGGCCTTGGCCGGGTCGTACCGCAGCTGGGCGGACAGGTCGAGGTAGCCAGGTGTCGCGGGGGCCAGGATGCCGGTGGCCGGATTGAAGGCGTCGCCGAGAGCAGCGGTGACCAGTTGGGCGCGGTTGACGCCGAGGACCAGCGCCTCGCGGACCGCGGGATCGGCCAGCGCGGGACGGGTGATGTTCGGGGTGAGGGTGTAGACGACGCCCGGGTTGCGGATCGCGGCCTCGGTGAACCCGGAGCCGCTGAACCGCTGCTGGTCGTGGCGGGCCAGTCCGGTAGCGACCTCCACCTGGCCGGCCGTCAGGCTGTCGGCCTGCACCCCGGACTCGCTGACCCCGAGGAAATCGATGCTACGCAGGAACGCCGGTCCGGAGTGCCAGCCCGCGGCTCCCCACGTGTAGCCGGCCCTGGCCGTGAGACGTACCCGCTGGCCCGCTGCGAACGCGGAGAGCACGAACGGCCCGGAGGCGGCGAAGCGTCCCTGGCAGCGCAGGGCGGGCGTGTTCCGCCAGGACGCCGGGGACAGCGGGGCCAGCGCGGTCGTCGAGGCCGCCTGGAGGAAGGCGACGTTGGGCGTGGTGAAGTCGACCCGGACCGTGGCGTCGTCGACGGCGGTCGTGGCCTGGTAGCCGGCGAGGAAACTCGCCGCCGTCGCCGCCTTCGCCCCCTGGGCGACGATCTGGTCGAACGTCGTCTTCACGGCGGCGGCGGTCAGGGGCGCGCCGTCGCTGAACGTCACACCCGGACGGAGATGGAAGGTGAAACTCCGCCCGTCCCCGCTCGCCTGCCAGGACGACGCCAGCCACGGCCGCAGGGCGCCGTTGGCCGGATCCTGGTAGATGAGGGAATCCACCAGCGGCAGATGAGGGAATCCACCAGCGGCCGGACCAGCTGCGTGCTGTTGCCCGACAGGTTCTGCGCCGGGTCGAGGCAGGTGATGCTGCTCGCGGTGGCGATCCGCAGGGTCCCGCCCGAACGGGGCGCGGCCTGCGCTCCGGCGGGCGCGGCCGACCCGTCCGGCGAGGACGAACAGGCCGCGGCGAGGAGGACGGCCGTCACCGCCAGGGCTGGCCCGGCAAGAAACCGCTGACGTGATTTTCGGTGGGGGCGGGGCACGATGAGATCCTTTGCAAGAGGCGCGCTGGCCCCGACCGGCGGATGAGGTCTGGGTGCCGAGGCGGGGTGGACATGCCGGCGCGTGCCGCGGCGCGGCGGAACTGGGCGCAGTTCGGCCCCGGAAACCGGGGCTGGAGAAGGCGCTGGAGAAGGCGGAAGCGGGTGTCAGCCGCGGCCGCGACGACACAGGGCGCTCATGTAGCGGCCCTGGTCGAGATGGCGACGTCGCACCAGCGGGTGCAGACCTGCCGCCGATGCGGTGGCCGTGCTTCGCCCGATCTCCCTCACAGCGGGCAGCGTATCGGACCAGACTAGTCTGGTCCATATCGTGCCGAACGATGAATCATCCGCCGTACGCGGCGCACGGCATCGCCGGACCGGAGCTCAGGTGCCCCGGCGGTGCTGATGGTCGTAGGTCTTCTGGGCGCTGAAGACCGTCATCGCGTTGTGGCGCACCCACTGCAGGACCTGCTGGAGCCGGTGGGCGGCATCCGCGCCCAGGGGAGTCAGCGCGTACCGCACGCTCGGGGGGGCCGTCGGCACCACCTCCCGGGTCAGCAGACCGTCCCGGGTCAGCGTGCGCAGCGTCTGGGACAGCATCTTCTCGCTGACCCCGTCCACGAGGGCCCGCAGCTCGTAGAACCGCAGCGGGCCGTCCTGGAGCGCCACCAGGATGAGCAGGCCCCAGCGGCTGGTGAGGTGGTTGAGCACGACACGCCCCGGGCAGTCTCTGTTGAACACGTCACATGGATCATCGGTCGGGACGGCCGTGAGCTGCAAACCAACCTGCATGACCTGAGCTTACCTTCGGGTATGGCCTTTCTTTTGGCTAGCCGCCCGACCTAGCGTGCGCCGCATGGAGGCACCGCGACCGACCGCTCCCCCCGATCACCGGGGCGAGCCGCTCAGCATCGACATCTGGTCCGACTTCGTCTGCGGACACTGCTATATCGGCCGCCATCGGGTCTCGACGGCGCTCGCCGGGCTCGCCGACCCCGACGCCGTGCGGGTGCGTTGGCGCAGCTTCGAGCTCGACCCACGCCCGAACGGCCAGCGGGGCGGTGGGGATCTCTACGACTACCTGGCGCGTTTCAACGGCAGCCGGGAGGCGGGGCGGGCGGCGATGGGCCGCATCGGCGCCACGGCGGCCGCGGAGGGGCTGCCCTTCCACCCCGACATCGCCCGTCCGGGCAACACCGTCGACGCCCATCGGCTGGTGCACCTCGCCGCCGCGTACGGGCTCCAGGGCAGCCTCGTCGAGCGGCTCTACCGGGCCTACTGGGTCGAGGGCCAGCCGATCGCCGATCCGGGCGTGCTCGCGTCGCTCGGCGAGGAGGTCGGTCTGCCGGCCGAGCGGGTGCGCGCCGTCCTCGCCGGCAGCGAGTTCGCCGCCGAGGTCGCGGCCGACGAGCGACTGGCCGCCACCCTGGGGGTGGGCGGCGTGCCCAGCGTCATCGCGGGCGGCCGATGGCTGATCCCCGGGACGGAGCCGGCCGAGCGTATCCGGTCCGTACTGGTCGGCATCCTTGCGGGCGGGGCGCGGGAGGGCGCGCGGTGAGCGCCGGCACGGTGGACGGGACGGCCCCGTCGGTGGGCTCGCCGCGGGTGCTCGCCGCGCTGGTCGTGGCCGTCTTCGGATATGCCCTGATGCAGACGCTGATCGTTCCGGCGCTGGGCCTGCTGCAGCGGGACCTGCACACCTCCCCGAGCGGGGCCGCCTGGATCCTGAGCGCGTTTCTGCTGTCCAGCGCCGTGCTCACCCCGATCATCGGCCGGCTGGGCGATCAGTACGGCCGGCGTGACGTGCTGCTCGTCGTGCTCGCCGTCTACGGCATCGGCACGGCCGCGGGGGCGGCCGCCCAGAACATCGGGGAGCTCGTCGCCGCCCGGGCCGTCCAGGGCTGCGCGCTTTCGGTGCTCCCGCTCGCGTTCGCGATCCTGCGCGAGGCGCTGCCCGCCGAGCGGCTGCACGCCGGGATCGGCATGGTCTCCGGGGTCGTGGGCGCCGGCGCGGGCGCCGGCCTGGTCATCGGTGGCCTGCTGACGGACCACGTCTCCTGGCGCTATCTGTTCGTCCTCGGCACGGCTCTCGCGGTGATCAGTTTCCTGCTGGTCGGGGTCTGGGTGCCCTCCGGGCGCCACCAGCGGCCTCGGCGGACCGAGCGGGCCCAGCTCGACCTGCCCGGGGCGGTGCTGCTGGGCCTGACCCTGGTCGCCCTGCTTCTCGGACTCACCGAGGGCCCAGGCTGGGGATGGTCCTCCGGTCGGGTGCTCGGCCTGTTCGTGCTGGCCGTGGTGCTCGCCGCCGCGCTGGTGTACGTGGAGGCGGGGCAGCGCAGCCCGCTGCTCGACATCCGCGAGTTCACCCACCGGCCCATGCTGACCACGCACCTGTCGGCGTTCCTCTACGGCGTCCTGTCCTACGTCTTCTACGTGACGCTCCCACGGTTCGCCCAGACTCCCCAGGACGCGGGCGGCTATGGCTTCGGCACCTCCATCACCGTCGCGGGTCTGATCATGCTGCCCGGTGCCCTCGTGGTCATGCCCGCGAGCATGACGGTGGGCGGTGTGGCGCGCCGGCTGGGCGGGCGCGCGCCCCTGCTGGTCGGCTTCGCCGTGACCGTGGGCGGCGTGGTGCTGCTGGCCGGTGCCCATGGCAGCATCTGGGAGCACGTCGTGTTCTACACGGTGATCGGCGCGGGGTCCGGCCTGGTCATGGCGGCTCTGCCCAAGACGATCGCCGAACTCGTGCCGCCGGAGCGGATGGGGACGACCAACGGCATCAACAACATCGCGCGCACCGTCGGCGGGTGCGTGGGAACCCAGGTGACGGCGGCCCTGATCGCCTCCGGGACCACGACGACGGGGGTAACGACCGGCTCGACCTTCATGATTGCCTTCTGGTTCGCCGCCGGCGCCGGCGTGCTCGGCGCCGTGATAGCCCCGCTCGCCGCCGCCACCGTCGGCCGGGCCCAGCCGGCCCGCGGCGATCACCCGGAGCCGGCCAGGGCCGCCAGCCCGGCGGGGGTGGGAGGGCAACAGGTGAGTACCGGTCCGGCGCCGGCCCACGGCCGCGACGCGCCATCCTGACCCGGACTCCAACGGCCCACGAGCGTCGTGCCGTGGAGTAGGCGGCGCATCTGCTGTCGGTCCGCCATCACCAGGGGGCATCCCATGCCGAGCCCACCCGTCCTCGACACCGAGCTGACCGCCGCGGCGGCGGGCGTCTACCCGCTCGCCGCCCAGCACGCGCCGGCTGTGGACGCCCGCCGTCGCCTCGACCCCGCCGTCGTGCGGGCCCTCGCCGACGCCGGCTTCGTCCGCCACCTGGTGCCCCGCCTGTGGGGCGGGACGCAGGGAGGCTTCGTCGACCTGCTCCGCGCCGTGGCGGTGGTCGGCGAAGGATGCGCGTCGGCGGCGTGGTTGGCCTCGCTGAGCGCCCACCTCGGCCGGATGGCCGCCTTCCTGCCCGACGAGGGACAGGGGGAGGTGTGGGCCGTCGGCCCGGACGCCCTCATCGTCGGCGGTCTCGTGCCGGTGGGGCTGGCCACGCCCACGACGCAGGGCTGGGTGCTCGGCGGCGCCTGGCCCTACGTCAGCGGGGTCGAGTTCGCCGACTGGGCGCTGCTGGGCGGGCGGGTGGCCGGCGACGGGGAGACCCGGTTCTTCGCCGTGCCGCGCGCGTCGTTCCGGATCCAGGACACCTGGTCCGCGATCGGCATGCGGGCGACCGGAAGCCACACGCTGGTCCTGTCGGAGACGTTCGTCCCCACCCATCGTTCGTTCCCCTTCGCGGCGGTCGCCCGCGGCCGCGATGCTGCCGGGCAGGCCGACTGCTACCAGGTGCCGCTGATGGCGGTGAACGGCCTGGCCTTCGCGGCCCCGCTGCTCGGTGCGGCCCAGGGCCTGGCGCGCGCCTGGTCGCTGTGGGGGCGGGAGAACACCGCGGCGGCCCGGGCCGCCGCCGAGGTCGACGCCGCGGGCCATGCCGCCGACTCGTCGGGTCCGCCGGATCAGTCGAAGGAGAGTTGATGCCCGTGCCCGGCTACGGCCATTTCGTCGCGATCGTCACCACCCGGGTGGACGGAGCCGCGACCCAGCGGATCGTCGGTGATCTCTTCCTGACCGGGGCCGAGGGGTGGGTGCGCCACCGCGCGGGCTTCCGGTCCGCGATGGTGCATCTGAGCGTCGACGGCGAGTTCGTCACCCTCGTGGCCGCCTGGGCGGACGAGGACAGCTACCGGGAGTTCCTGCGGACAGACCCGGAGCGGGCGGCGCTCGGCCGCACGATCCGGAGCCTGCCGGGCGTCCTGGAGGGACCCACGACGGTCGGTCACCATCCCTATCGGACGGTGGAGGCCGCCGGCGACCCGGCCGCCGGCCCGGAACAGCCCGCGTCGGCCCTGCCGGCGGCTGCGCCGGTCATCCCCCGTCCCGGACCGCTCCCATGCCTCGGCGGCTCCGCTCAGGATCCGCAGCCGGCCCTCGAGGGTGGTCGCCGCGGCCGAGACCATGACGCTCAGCGTGGTGACACCGGCGTCGGCGTACTCCCGCATCCGGTCGGCGATCCTGGTCACCGGACCCGCCAGCGCCGTGCGGTCGATGAACGGCCTGGGCAGGGCGGCACCCGCGCCGGCTCGGTCGCCTGCGGCCAGTCGCTCCCGCAGCAGGGAGACCTCACGGGCGTATCCCATCTCCCGCGCCAGCGCGCAGTAGACGTTGCGGTCCGGGTGGCCGATGCCGAGCGGGCACAGGTACTGCCCCTGCAGGATGTCGAGCGCGTCGTCGACGTCCTCGGCGACGGCGGTGGGCAGACTCGTCAGGACATCGAAGTCGCCCGCAGGGCGACCCGCCGTGCCGCCGCCGGGACCTGCGCCGGCCTGGATCCGCTGGCCGGCCTGGATCTCCTGGCCGGCCTGGATCTCCCGGACGGCTCTGCCGACCGCCTCCGGCGAGGTGAACACGCCGATCCAGCCGTCCGCGATCTCCCCGGCCAGCCGCAGGGCCCGGGGGCCGACGGCGGCCAGATAGACCGGGATGCCCCGGCGCGGCACGTCGGTGAGCAGATGCAGCGGGGCGGCGGCGCCGTCCGCCGTCGGCGGCAGCCGGAAGTGCTCGCCGTGATAGGTCACCGGCCCGCCGGCGATCGCCCGGCGCACGATGTCGACGTACTCGCGGGTCCGGCCGAGCGGGCGATCGAAGGGAACGCCGTACCAGCCCAGGGAGACATCGGGGTTGGACACCCCGAGCCCCAGGCGGAACCGGCCGCCGCTGATCGCGTCCAGCGTCGCGGCCGTGAGCGCGGCGAGGCCGGGTGGCCGGGCCGGGATCTGCATGACGCCCGACGCGAGGCCGACGCGCTGCGTCCGCCCGGCGACGAGGCCGAGAACAGCCGCCGCCTCGGAACGGTAGCCCTCCGGGGCGAGGACCACGTCGTAACCGAGGCGTTCCGCGGCCAGTCCCAGGTCACCCGCCCGCTCATAGGTCAGATTCGCGCCGAGCCGCATCAGGGACTCCCGCAGAGAAGATGGGCACCGCCGTCGACCGAGAGGACCTGCCCGGTCGTGTATCCGGCTCTGGTCAGGCCGAGCACGGCCTCGGCGACATCCTGCGCGGTGCCGACCCGCCGCAGCGGAGTCTGCGCCCGAACCTTCTCGGCGATGGGCGCGAAACAGGCATCGTCGCGGGTCCACGGGGTTTCCACCAGGCCGGGGGCAACCGCGTTCACCCGCACCGTGGGACCGGTCACGGCGGCCAGCAGCCGCGTCATATGCTCGATCGCGGCCTTGCTGACGGCGTACGGCAGGCAGCTGCCCGCCGGTCGGCTCCCGGCGACGGAGGAGATGTTGACGACCAGGCCGTCCCCGGTCGACGCCAGGTGGGGCATGGCGGCCACGGTGACCTGCCAGGTGCCGAGGACGTTCACGTCGAGGATCTCCCGCCATACCTGCGGCGTCGCGCTCTCCAGATCGGCGTGCGGGATGGTCCGGGTGACCCCGGCGTTGTTCACCAGGACGTCCAGCCGGCCGAAACGGTCGACGGTGTGCTCGACCAGCCGGCGGGCGTCCTGCGGCACGGCGATGTCCGCCTGCACGTACACGCCGTCCAGGGCCGCGGCGACCTTCTCGCCGGCCTCCGGCGAGCGGGCGGAGTTGACGACCAGCCGGAAGCCCTCCCGCGCCAGCCGGCTGGCCACCGCCTCCCCGATCCCGGACGACGAGCCGGTCACGAGCGCGACGGGCCGCGCGCCCATCAGTAGTTGCCCAATCCGCCGCAGACGTTGAGCGCCTGCGCGGTCACGGCGGCGGCATCATCGCTCACCAGGTACTCGACCATCGCCGCGACCTCCCGCGACTCGACGTAGCGGCCCAGCGGTACCCGGGTCGTGATCCGGTTGTACGCCTCCTGCTCGGAGACGCCCCAGATCCCGGCGTAGTGCCGGCGCACCTGTCCGGCCATCGGCGTCTCGACGAAGCCAGGGCACACCGCGTTGACGGTGATCCCGGTCGGGGCGAGTTCCAGGCCGAGCGCCTTCGTGAACCCGACGACACCGTGTTTGGACGCGGAGTAGGGCGCGGCATGAACGACGCCTTGTTTCCCGCCGGTGGACGCCACGTTGATGATCCGGCCGCGGCCGAGTTCGAGCATGCGGCCGGTGGTGAGAACCTCCCTCGTCATCAGGAAGACGCTGTTGAGATTTGTGTTGATGACGTCGAACCAGAGTTCGTCGGAAATCTGCGCGGTCGCCCCCCGCCGCTACGGCCGGCGTTGTTCACCAAGATGTCGACGGGGCCGAAATGGTCCACCGCGGCCGCGACGTAGGAGCGTATCTGTTCGGGGCGGCTGACATCGCGTATCGTGCCGCTCGCGTCGAATCCCTTGCCCCGTAGATCTTCGATCGTGGCGGCGAGGTCGTCGCTGCCCCGGGCACACAGGTAGAGACGCGCGCCGCGTTCCCCGAGCCGTATCGCGATCTCCAGCCCGATTCCGCTGGTCGCGCCGGTGACCAGCGCGACCGGCTCAAACGTCCGTGTCATCACGGCTTCCCTTCTTGGCTGCGCCGGTGGCACCCAGCCTTGGCGCGGTGACTTTAGGTCGGCTCGAAGACCGCTTGAGCGCGCCCGCCCGCACCCCCCGGCGGGATGACGGCCACCAGCGGCGTCGTCGGCCTCTGGTAACGTGGCCCACGTGGGGCGGATAGCGGGATCACGAAGAGACGGCCGGCAGGCGGAAGCGGATCGTAACGATCGGCGGGTGTTGGCGGCGGCTCGTGAGATTTTCGCGGAATTCGGGGCCGACGCGCCCATGTCGGCAATCGCGAGTCGCGCCCACGTCGGGCAGGGAACGCTCTACCGCCGTTACGAAAGCAAAGAAGAACTCATTCGGCAGATGTGCATCATCAGTGCTACGCAGGTAGCCGAGGAAGCCGAGGCCGCGGTGACGGCGGAGCCGGACGGCTGGGCCGCGCTCACCCGGTTCACGCACCGCTGTGCCGAAGTCGGCTTCGGCGCGTTCGGCAAGGTCGCCGGCACGTTCACGGTCACCCCCGAGCTGCTGAAGGCCGTGGAACGCATGCAGGCCGGCATCGAGCGGGTGGTGGCGCGCGCCCACGCCGACGGTACGCTGCGCGCCGACGTCAATGCCGCGGACCTCTGCCTGATCTTCCAGCGGCTGCGGGGCCAGCGTGGCAGCGCCGAGCAGCTTCCCGACTTCGATCGGCGCTACATCTCCCTGATCCTGTCCGGGCTGCGCGCCCCAGCCGCGGAGCCGCTGTCCGGCCCGCCGATGAGCTGGGCCGATGTCGCCCGGCCCTGGTTGTCCTCCACGCCGCCCGAAGCCCGCTGAGCCCAGCGGGTCTGGCGGGCGGTGTTGCGTTCGTAGGGGGCAGAGCATGCCAGCGGCCATGGTGACCTTCGGTCAGATCGCGGCGGCGAGTTCCATGCATGCGGCTGCCAGCCGGAGCTGTGGGTCGGTGTCGGTGGCGAGTTCGTAGTGGCCGCGGCGGATCGGGAAGCCGCCGAAAAGGCGATCGCCGTCTATCCCGCCGCACGGACAGCCGCCCAGCAGTTGCGCCACTTCCTCACCCGGGCGACCCGCTACCTGGCCGCCGACCTGCGGAACCCAGGATCACCTGCCATGATCATCCATCCCGCGAGGCGAAGCCGAGTGACTGGACGTGGTCTCCGTGTCGTCCCATCTTCGATGAGAAACCGCGGATCCCTCGCTCGGCGTTGGCAGGCTGTCGGAGACGGGGAGGGTGATCCGGACGGTGAGGCCGCGTTCGGGGGCGCGGGTCGCTTCGGCGATGCCGCCGTGCGCGGCGACGATCGCGGCGACGATGGAGAGGCCGAGCCCGCTGCCGCCCGAGGCCCGTGATCGCGACGGGTCGTGGCGCCAGAACCGGTCGAACACCCGCTCGAGATCCTCGACGGGCAGGGCTGGCCCGTTGTCGGACACCTCGATCACGACCGATCCGTCCCGCAGGCTCGCCCGCACGGTGGCGATGGTGGCGGGCGGCGTGTGGACGCGCACGTTGTTCAGCAGGTTGGTCACGATCTGCCGGAGGTGGTGGGCGTCGCCGGAGACGACAAGCGGGTCGGCGGATAGGTCCAGGATCCAGGTCCGCGTCGGGTCCATGGTGCGCGCGTCGTGCACGGCGTCACGCAGCAGCGGGCCGGTGTCCACGTCGGCGGTGACCGGCAGGGGGTTCTCGTCGAGCTCGGTGAGCAGCTGGAGATCGGTGACGATGCGCCGCATGCGGCTGGCCTCGCCGAGGGCACGCCGCATCGAGTGCTGGTGGTGTTCGGGATCGGCGAAGGCGCCGTCGAGGTCGAGCTGCAGGTAGCCGCTCACGCTGGTGAGCGGGGTGCGCAACTCGTGGGACGCGTTGGCGATGAACTCCCGCAGCCGGGCCTCCGACCGCGCCTGGGCCGCCAGTGAACGGTCGATGCCGGCGACCATCGCGTCGAGGGCGTGGCTGAGCTGGCGCAGCTCGGTGGTCGTGGCGGCCACGACGAGGCTGCGGTCGGGATCGCCGCCGGCGATGGACTCGGCCCGCCTGGTCAGGTGCCCGATCTGCCGGGTTCCGTGCCGGATCCACAGCCACGCCAAGGCCCCCAGCGCTGCGGCACCACCGGTTCCGATGACGACGAAGGTGCGGATGAGATCGTCGACGAGGCTGGTCAGGTCGTCGACGGGTGCGGCCACGGCCAGCAGGCGCCCGTCGCCGAGGTCGGTGACGGCGTAACGGTAGGTCGCGCCGTCGGGGGCCGTCGCGTACTCGATCTCCCGGCCGGGGGCGGTGATCCCGGGCAGGTCCGGCGGTGCGGACGTCTCCGGGGTGGCCAGCACGGTCGTCGTGGAGCCGTCGATCATCATCACGGCGTAGCCGCGTTCGTCCAGGCCGGCACCGTCGCCGGCGGACCCGCCCCGCACACCGCCGTCCGTGGCGAGGAATGAGGCGCGGATCCGCGGCAGGTCGGCCCGCACCCGGTCGTCGATGCGGTCGCGGAGCGCGTGCTTGGCAGTGGGGATGGCCACGAACCCGACCACCAGGAACACCAGGAACGTCACCACGAGGATACCCAGGGTCAACTTCGTGCGCAGGCGCACGAGCTCACTCCCCGGTGGGCCGAAGCGTGTAGCCCACGCCCCGGATCGTGTGGATCAGCGGCCCTCCGTCGCCCACGTCGAGGCGGCGGCGCAGGGTGCTGATGTAGGTCTCCACGACGTGTCCGTCGCCGTCGGCGTCCTGGTTCCACACCCGGTCGAGGATCTGGTACTTGGACAGCACCCGCCCCGAGTTGACCATCAGGTAACGGAGCAGGTTGAACTCGGTGGGCGAGAGCTCGATCCGTCGCCCGGCGCGACGCACCTCGTGGCGTTCCCCGTTCAGTACCAGGTCGGCGCAGATCAGCGACCCGTCGGAGGCAGGGGACCCGACCCGGCTCAGCACCGCGCGGATGCGGGCCACCAACTCGTCGAGGACGAACGGCTTGGTGACGTAGTCGTCGCCGCCCCGCCCGAAGCCCTCCAGGACGTCGCGGCTCGACGCCCGCGCCGTGAGGAAGATGATGGGTGTGGTCTCGCCGCGCCCGCGCAGGCGGCGGCAGAGTTCGAGCCCGTCCACCCCGGGCATCAGCACGTCGAGGATGATCAGGTCGGGCGTCGCCTCCGCGAGCTTGGCCAGCGCGTCGTTCCCGTCCACCGCGACAGTCGTCTCGAAGCCCGCGTACCGCAGCGCCGTCCCGACCATGTCACGGATGGCGTCGTCGTCGTCGACCACGAGCAGACGAGGCGGCATGGCCTGCAGTCAAGCACCGCCACCTCAGGACAGGCTCAGGACGGGCGTGACCACGGCATCCTGAGCCTGTCCTGAGGTGGCACGGAAGGGCGGCTGAGGCCGGAGTGTTCTGCTCCCACCCATGCGAAATCTCCCTCGTCGCCGCGAGCCGGGCCGGCCCACCGGCCCGTGCCCGGTCGCCCCGGCCCGTGCCTCCTCCGCCCTCGTCGCCGCCCTTCTCACCACGAGCCTGCTCGCCGCCGCGTGCGCCGACGGCGACTCCGATGCCGACGCGACGGAAGCCCCTGCTGCCTCCACCGGTACCGCCACTGCTGCCGGTGAGCGGCCCGAGCTTCCTCGCCGGGAACCCACCGGTGCGGCGGTGGACCGTCGCGTCGCGGAGCTGCCGCCCGACTTCGATCCCGTGGTGTGGACGGACGCCCCGCCCCGACCGGCGATGGAGGGAGCGCTGGCGGTGAACAACCTGATCGAACAGGCCGAGATCTTTGGTGAGGAGCAGCTCGAAGGCGCCGAGGACGTCGTCCTCGGCCTCGACGGGCAGCTCTACACCGGCACCACCGACGGCGGGGTCTGGCGACTCAATCAGGGCGTGAACGGCGCCATCGAGTCCTCCGAGCGCGTCGCCACCGTGGAGGGCCGCCCGCTCGGCCTCGCCGCCTACTCGGAGCACGTCCTGATCGCCGCCGTCGCAGAACAGGGCGTCATGGCGGTCGACGTCGTCACCGGCGACGCCTGGGTCCTGACCGACCGGCTCGACGGAAACCTGATCTTCTTCGCGGACGAGGTCACCGTAGCCGCGGACGGAACGATCTACTTCACCGAGGCCAGTACCGTCTACTTCCCCGGGTTCCCCAACGACCTCCTCGACGGGCGGCCCAACGGCCGGCTGCTGCGCTACGAGCCGTCCACCGGCGTCACCGACGTCGTGGCCGATGGTCTGTACTTCGCCAATGGCGTCGACATCGCCCCGGACGAGAGCTACGTTCTCGTCGCCGAGTCGTTCCGCCTCCGGATCACCCGAGTGTGGCTCGACGAGGGACGCGAAGGCACAACCGAGCAGTTCGGGCCGTATCTCATCAACGGACCCGACAACATCACTATTGACGACCGGGGCCGGGTGTGGGTGGGCGGCAGCGACCTGCGCTCGGACGCTGTCGACGCGCTCATCACCAACGCCGACCTGCGCCGACAGGTCGCCGCCATGCCGCCCGGCGGCGGTGACCTGCGCGCGCCGTACGGGTTCGCCCTGGTCCTCAGCCCCGAGGGCGAACCGGTCTTCAGCTTCCACGACACCACCGGCCGCTACTACGCGGTCAGCTCCGCCCTGCCCCACGAGGGCCACGTCATCTTCGGCTCCCTCGCCGACCGCGGCATCGCCCGCATCCCCCTGCCTCCGGAGCTCAACGGCTGAGCCGACGGAGGCGACCGCAGAATGGGGATATCAGCGGTGCTCGTACCAGCACGCCGCGGTCTCGCCGCTCAACGCGCGCGGTATGCGTCGGCGCGGTGCTCTACGGCGGTCACGAGAACGACTCGGTTCTCTTCGTCGATCTCATAGAGCACTCGGTACGTGCCTCGCCGCGCCGACCAGGTTCCAGCGTAGGGCGGGTAGAGGAGACGCTTACCGAGCCTGTGCGGGTTCTCCAGGAGCGTCGTGGTGATGAACTCGTGTACGGCTGTGGCAACCTTTTCCGGGATACGTCCAGCAAGCGTGCGTGCCGCCGGACCGGTGATCTCCAGACGGTACGGCCCAGCAGTGCCCGTCATGACGAGGGTCCCCTGGCACCCGGCGCGGCACGCTTGGCCATGAGCGCCGCCAGGTCCTCAGCGTCAAGTACGTCGCCGGCCTCGACAGCGGCGCGGGACTCGGCCAACTGCCACATGGTCTCGCGGTTCGACAGCACCTCGACGGTCTCCTCCAGCGCCGCGAGGTCGTCGGGCGAGACGAGGATCGCCACGGCGTGACCATGGCGGGTGATCTCTACCCGGTCATGGGTTCGCTCGACGTCATCGAGCAGCTCCGAGAGGCGGTTCCGAGCATCCGTGAAGGGCAGTCTCGTCACGATCTCAGTCTACGCTCAAGTGGCGTGAAGTTAAGGCAGAACTCGCGGCTCGAATCAGCCACAGACACAGTCAGCCCGGAGGCCATGGCGCCCCGGCCGTGCACACCGGGTGGCAACTCGGCCATCATCCGCGCAGATCCCGAGCCCGCCGCGCGGGGCCGGGCCACGGCAGGCACCCGGGCCACGCCGACGACGGACGCCTGCCGAGCCGTCCCACGAGTGCGTGTGCAACCAGAGGGTGGTACCTCTCGTCCTGACGCACGCCCGCGCGCTGCTCGTCGGAGCGCCCGAGGGCGTGACCGCCACCCTCGATGCCGACGTCCACGAGCCGATGGTGATCCTCGAACGCGCGGCCGAGACCCTCGACCTCGCCGAACCCGTCGGCCTAATCCTGAGCTCGATCATGGGGCTGATCGGTGATCTTGACGAGGCATATGCCATCACCCAGGCCTTCCTAAGTGGTTGGCGCTGGAAGTTCCTCGGGGGTCGTCAGGCGGCCTCGGGCACGGGCTGACGGACGGCCGCTGCGGGTTCCTGGTCCGGGAGCCGGGCGAGGTGCCGGGCGAGATCGGCGGCGGTGTACTTCCACGTGAACGGCGTCGCGGTCACGATCATCCTATCGAGGCGTCGCTACGACCGTTTGACCCCGCCAATTGTCGTCATGGCTGACGAGGTGACGGGGCTGCGGGAGCGGAAAAAGCAGCGAACCCGTGATGCTCTTTCCGAGGCAGCGATACGGCTTTTTCTCGACCGTGGTTTCGACAGCGTTTCCGTCGCGGAGATCGCGGCCGCGGCGGAGGTCTCGAAGCCGACGCTTTTCACCTATTTTTCCAGTAAGGAGGACCTTCTTCTGTACCGCATCGCGGACCATCACGGGGAGGCAGCCCGGGTGGTGCGGGAGCGGGCCGCCGGCGAGTCGCCGCTCGGTGCGCTCGAGCGGCATTTCGTCGAGGGGCTGCGGCGGTATGATCCGGTCACCGGGCTCAACGACGACCGCGAGGTGCTCGCCTATCACGGGATGGTGTTCTCCGTTCCGAGTCTGCTCGGCCGGCTGGCGCAGCACGCCGCCCGGGACGAGGAGGC
>NZ_CDXDOR010000056.1:0-4200 GCF_978021225.1 Frankia sp. CeTa3Moorea
TGAGCGCGACGCCGAGGAGGAGGACGGCGTGGGTCGCGACGCGGGTGGGCTGGACCGAGGAGACGAGGAGGTCGTAGACGGAGTAGCCGCCGAGGACGAGGACTGCGCCGGCGAGGGCGACGAGCAGGCCGGCGGCGCGGCGGGGTTGGAGGGCGGCCCAGAGCATGCCGACGCCGGCGGCGAAGTTCCAGGCGACGGACTCGTTGGACAGGTGCTCGGCGCTGGTGCCATGTGCGGTGACGGCGTGACCAGACAGCCCGTGGCTGTCGACGAGCTGGAGCAGGCCGATGCCGATCTGCAGCCAGCCGACGGCGAGCAGCGCCAGCCGGGCTGTCGAGAAGGGCCCGGCGGGGCGGACGCCCGCTCGCGCAGCGGTGTTCGGGCGCGGACGCAACCGGCGTAGGACGGCGGCGAGCGTGGGCCGGGGTGCCTGCGCGGTGGTGCCGAGCACGGCCGCGGTGAAGTCGGGGGTGGACAACGCCGGTCCGAGGCGCAGCGACCGGGTCAGGGAGACGGCGTGTTCCTGCCAGCGCCGGCAGGCGGCGCAGGTGTGCAGGTGCTGGTCGACGGCGGTCGGGTCTGCTGGTTCGGCTTCGCCGTCGATCCTGGCGGAGAGGGCCTCGCGGCACAGGTTGCAGTCCATCGCCCCACCGGTCGTCGAAGAAGGCCGCCGAGTTCCCGACCATCTCCTATCGTCCTCCCCGTCGTCGCTGACTCCTGGGTACCGTGGGCGGGCGTGACAGCCTGCCTGTTGGTCCTCAGGCGGCTGTCTGGGGCTGGCTGTGGGGTCGGCTACCGTTGGGCGGCATCGGCTGCTGTGGCGTCCGGGTCCGCGTGATCGTGCACGGCCCGAACCGAGGAGAGAGCGGCCCGTGACCCTGGATGAGGAGACGGTCACCGCCTGGGCGTTAGCCGCCGGGCGCGGGGATCGGGCGGCGTTGGAGTCGTTCGTCCGCGCCACCCAGCGCGACGTCTGGCGTTTCGTCGCCTACCTCGCCAGCCCGGCCGCGGCCGATGATCTAACGCAGGAGACCTATCTGCGGGCGTTGCGGAGCCTTTCGACGTTCTCGGCGCAGTCGTCGGCGCGGACGTGGCTGCTGGCGGTCGCGCGGCGGGCCGTGGCCGACGACGTCCGGGCCGGCATGCGCCGGCCACGGACCACGGACGGGGCCGACTGGGAGACGGCAGCCGACCGGGCCCACGCGTCGGCGTCGCCGGCCGTGGGCTTCGAGGATCTCGTCGAGACGAATCTGATGCTGGCCGCGCTGGACGCCGACCGGCGGGAGGCGCTCGTGCTCACCCAGCTGATCGGCCTGTCCTACGTCGAGGCCGCCGCGGTCTGCGGCTGCCCGGTCGGCACGATCCGTTCCCGGGTCGCGCGCGCCCGCGACGACCTCATGACCTGGTCGCGCGCCGGCTTCGACGAAGGAGCCGGCGGGACCTGATCCCACCGTCGCCGGCCTGGTCGGCGCGGGCGGACGACGGCGGGCGTAGTCGCGTCCCGACCAGCCGGTGGGTGGCCGTTGCCCGTGGCGGCACGCGGACCGGGTCCGCCGGTCCCGAGCGCGTCGACCCCGAGCGCTGCGGCGGCGCGTTCCCCGGTCCGGTCAGGTGGCCGGATCGGCGTGTCGTCCGCGGCGGGCATCTGGTTCCCGGCAGGGGTCATGATCTTGCCGACATCAGGGGCGGGGAACTTCCGGCGCCGTGGCCACGACCAACGAGCGACGTGCCGTCCTGGCGTGGTCGCGCCGGATAGACGCACCGCGCCCGATGCCGCTGGAGGATCGTTCGTGAGCACGACACAGGAGCCCGCGCCGGCCAGGTCGGTCGCCGAGCCGGCCGGCGCCGCGGCTGACCCCGCCGACGCCAACCCCGCCGGCGCCGGCGGGATGTCGGCCGCCGGTGAGGTGACGTTGGCAGCCGCGGACGGTGCCCCCGGTGCGGCCCCCGGGCGTCGCTCGATCGCTCCGCTGCTGCTGCGGCTGCACTTCTACGCCGGCATTCTGATCGCGCCGTTCCTGGTCGTCGCCGCGGTGACGGGGCTCGTGTACGTCTTCACTCCCCAGCTTGACCGCTTGGTGTACGAGGACGAGTTCTTCGCCGACGGGCGTGGCCGGCCGCGGCCGCTGGCGGAGCAGGTCCAGGCGGCTATCGCGGCGCACCCGGAGGGCTCGGCCGGGTCGGTGATCCTCACCGGCGAGGACGACCGGACGACCGGGGTGGTGTTCTTCGTCGACGCGCTCGGCGACAAGCAGGACACCGTCTACGTCGACCCCTACACCGGCGCGATCAAGGGCAGCCTGGTCACCTGGTGGGGTTCGACGCCGTTGCAGACCTGGTTCGACGACCTGCACCGCCACCTGCATCTCGGCGCGTTCGGCCGGCACTACTCGGAGCTCGCGGCGAGCTGGCTGTGGGTCGTCGTACTTGGCGGCGTGGTGCTGTGGCTGCGCCGGCTGCGTGGCGGCCGGGAGGGCCGGGGCGGGGGCCTGCGTCGTGCGTTGCTGCCGGACCTGTCCGCGCGCCGGGGGGTGCGGCGGACCCGGGGCTGGCATGCCGCCACCGGCCTGTGGCTCACCGCCGGTCTGCTCATTCTCTCCGCGACCGGGTTGACCTGGTCGCGCTACGCCGGCGGCCACTTCGGCGAGCTCGTCGACGCGCTGCACGGCCACTCCGCCGAACTGTCCACCGAGGTCGCGCAGGCCCCCGCCGGCTCGGGACACCACCACGACGGTATGGGCGGGAACACCGGTGCCGTCGACCTGGCCGCGATCGACCGGGTCGTCGCGACTGCCCGCGCCGCCGGCCTGGACGGGCCGGTCGAGATCGGTCTGCCCGCCGAGGCGGGCACCGCGTGGACGGTGACCCAGAAGGACAACCAGTGGCCGGTGCGCTTCGACGCGGTCGCGGTCGGCCCCACCGGCCAGAAGATCACCGACCGGGTCGACTACGCCGACTGGCCGGTACCGGCCAAGCTGACCCGCCTGGGGATCAACGCCCACATGGGAACGCTGTTCGGCCTGGCCAACCAGATCCTGCTGGCGGCCCTCGCGATCGGCCTGCTCTGCGTGATCATCTGGGGCTACCGGATGTGGTGGCAGCGCCGGCTTACCCGTGCTGACCAGCCCCGGCCGCTGGGCACGCCCCCGACCCGCGGTGGTTGGCGTCACCTGCCCTGGTGGGCCCTGGCCGCCGGCGTCGCCGTGACCGCCGCCGTTGGCTGGGCGCTGCCGCTGCTCGGCCTCAGCCTCGCCGCCTTCCTCGCCCTCGACCTGGTTGCGGGGCTGCTCGCCCGCACCCGGGCACGCCGACCGCCAGGGATTGAGCCGCGTTCCCACGGATGAGGTCGTCCCGCCTGCGGCGCGGGCGAGGAAGGCTCGGCGGGTGGTCAGGCGTCGCGGAACTTCGGGGCGCGCTTCTCGACGAAGGCCGCCATGCCCTCCTTCTGGTCGGCGGTGGCGAAGGTCGAGTGGAACAGGCGCCGCTCGAACAGGATGCCCTCGGCCAACGGCGTCTCGAAGGCGCGGTTGACCGCCTCCTTGACCATCATGGCCGCGGGCGTGGACATGCCCGCGATCGTCGTGGCCACGGCGATGGCCTCGTCCAGCAGGGTGTCGGCCGGGACGATGCGGGAGACGAGGCCGGCGCGGTCGGCTTCCTGCGCGTCCATCATCCGGCCGGTCAGGCACAGTTCCATCGCCTTGGCCTTGCCGATGGCGCGGGTGAGCCGCTGCGAGCCCCCCATGCCGGGGATCACCCCGAGGGTGATCTCCGGCTGGCCGAAGCGGGCCGTGTCGGCGGCCAGCAGGACGTCGCACATCATCGCCAGCTCGCAGCCGCCGCCCAGGGCGTAGCCCGCGACGGCCGCGACCAGCGGCTTGCGGACCCGGGTGAGCGCGTCCCAGCCGGCGAACCAGTTACGGCCGTAGACGTCGCTGAACGACTGGTCGGCCATCTCCTTGATGTCCGCGCCGGCGGCGAACGCCCGCGCGGAGCCGGTCAGCACGATCGCGCCGACCGAGGCGTCGCCGTCCAGCTCGGCGGCCGCGGCGGTCAGCTCGGTCATCACCTGGCTGTTCAGCGCGTTCAGGGCCTTCGGCCGGTTGAGCGTGATCAGCGCGACGCCGGCGGCGGGGCGGCTGACGACGATGGTCTCGGGGGTGGTCATCGGGTCTCCTCGGCCACGGTCTGGTCGTGGGC
>NZ_CDXDOR010000056.1:4633-30872 GCF_978021225.1 Frankia sp. CeTa3Moorea
GGGCGGTGAGGCCGGCGGAGAAGTCGCGTCCCGGGCCGTCCTGGTCGACGAATGCGGCGTAGATGCTGGCGGCGCGGCGGCCGAGCTCCGCGTCGACCCCGGTCTCGGTGGCGGCGGCGGTGGCGAGGCCGAGGTCCTTGAGCATCAGGCCGGCGGCGAACCCGCCCTGGTAACCGCGGTTTGCCGGGCTCGCCGGCACCGGGCCGGGCACCGGGCAGTTCGAGGTCAGCGCCCAGCACTGCCCGGAGGACACCGACGCGACGTCGAAGAACGCCTGGTCGGTCAGGCCGAGGGCGCGGCCGAGGACGAACGCCTCGCTGACGCCGATCATCGTGATGCCCAGCAGCATGTTGTTGCAGATCTTGGCGGCCTGGCCGGCGCCGGAGCCGCCGCAGTGGATGATCCGCCGGCCCATCGCGGCGAGCACAGAGGAGGCGTCGGTGACCGTCGCCTCGTCGCCGCCGAGCATGAAGGTCAGCGTGGCGGCCTCGGCGCCGGCGACCCCGCCGGACACGGGGCTGTCGCAGGCGCGGTGGCCGGCGGCGAGCGCGGCGGCGGCCGCGGCCCGTGCGTCGGCGACGCCGACCGTCGAGCAGTCGACGAACAGGGTGCCGGAACGGGCCTTCGGCAGGATCGCCGTGTAGCAGTCGAGCAGGTGGCGGCCGGACGGGAGCATGGTGATGACCGTGTCCGCGTCGGCGACGGCGCCCGCCGGGTCGGCCGCGACGGACACCCCGGCCGCGGCGGCCCGGCCCGCCGCGGCCGGCACCGGGTCGTACCCGGCGACCTGGGCGCCGGCCCGGGCCAGGTTGGCCGCCATCGGGCCGCCCATGTTCCCGAGCCCGAGGAAGGCAACCCGCCGCCCCGCCGCGTCGGCGGCGGCCTGGCCGGTCATCGGATCACCCGCCGGCGGGCGCGGGCGAGGCCCCGGGCGAGGTCGAGATCGAGGTCGCCGCCGGCCGGCGTGGTGAAGAACTCGGCGACGAGGGCGTCGTCGACGTCGGCGAGTGTGCTGGGCGCCCAGCGCGGGGAGCGGTCCTTGTCGATGATCTGGGCGCGGATCCCCTCGGCCAAGTCGTGGTGGCGCAGGCAGGCGGCGGAGATCCGGAACTCCTGGACGAGCGCCGCGGCCAGATCCGGGAGGGCTGCGGCGCGGCGCAGCGCGGCGAGGGTGACGGTGAGCGCCGTCGGGGACTTCGCCGCGATCGCGTCGGCAGCGGCGGCGGCCGCCGGGTCGCCGTGCGCGCGCAGCCGCTCGAGGATCGCCTCGACCGTGTCCGCGGCGTAGCAGGAGTCGATCCACTCCTGCGCGGCCGCGAGGGGCCCCGGGCCGGCGGGGACGGCCAGCGTCTCGACCGCCTTCACCGGCGGCGTGCCGGCGGCCAGGAGGCCGACGAGCTCCGGCAGCCTCTCGGCGGGGACGAGATGGTCGGCGAGCCCGCCGGTGATCGCGTCGGCGGCGGACAGGGTGCCGGCGGTGAGCGCGGCGTGGGTGCCCGTCTGGCCGGGCATCCGGGACAGCAGCCAGGTGCCGCCGACGTCGGGCACGAACCCGATGCCGGTCTCCGGCATGCCGATCCTGGAGCGCTCGGTGACGACGCGGACCGAGCCGTGCGCGGAGATCCCGACGCCGCCGCCCATCACCAGGCCGTCCATCAGCACGACGTAGGGCTTCGGGTAGCGGGCGACGAAGGCGTTCAGCCGGTACTCGTCGGCCCAGAAGTCGACGGACCCGGTGCTGCCCGACCGGGCGTCGTGGTAGATCGAGCGGATGTCGCCGCCGGCGCACAGCCCGCGCTCGCCGGCGCCGTCGACGAGCACGCAGGTGATCGAGTCGTCGGTGGCCCAGTCGGCGAGCGCCTCGGTCATCGCGAGCACCATGGCGTGGGTCAGCGCGTTGATGGCCTTGGGCCGGTCGAGGGTGAGCCGGCCGACGGGGCCGTCGACCCGGCGGATCACCTCGTCGGTGCCCTCGGCCAGCGCGCCAGCGGTCATCGGGCGTCCGCCAGCAGCGCGCGGGACACGATCACCCGCATGATCTCGTTGGTGCCCTCGAGGATCTGGTGCACCCGCAGGTCTCGCACGATCTTCTCCAAACCGAACTCGGTGAGGTATCCGTAGCCCCCGTGCAGTTGCAGGGCCTCGTTCGCGACGGTGAAGCCGGCGTCGGTGACGAAGCGCTTGGCCATCGCGCACAGCTGGGTGGCGGCCGGGTCGCCGCGGTCGAGCGCGTCCGCGGCCTGCCAGAGCAGGGCGCGGGACGCGGCCACCTCAGTGCCCATGTCGGCGAGCCGGAACCGCAGCGCCTGCGCGTCGGCCAGCGGCGCCCCGAACGCGTGGCGTTCCCCCAGGTAGCGCACGGTGCGGTCGAGCGCCGACCGGGCGCCGCCCAGCGAGCAGGCGGCGATGTTGAGCCGGCCGCCGTCGAGCGCCCGCATCGCCGCCGGGAAGCCCGCCCCTTCGGGGCCGAGGCGGTTGCCCGCCGGCACCCGGACGCCGTCGAGCATGACCTGGCGGGTGGGCTGTGCCTTCCAGCCCATCTTGCCTTCGTCCGGGCCGAACGACAGGCCGGGGGTGCCGCGCTCGACGACGAACGCTGAGATGCCGGCGGGTCCGCTCGCACCGGTCCGCGCGAACACGACGTAGACGTCGGAGACGCCGGCGCCGGAGATGAACTGCTTGACGCCGTCGAGCAGGTAGTCGTCACCGTCGCGGCTGGCCCGGGTGGTGATCGCCGCCGCGTCCGAGCCGGCCGACGGCTCGGTCAGGCAGTAGCTGCCGAGCCGGGCCATCGCGCACATCTCCGGCAGAACCCGGGCGCGCAGCTCGTCGTCGCCGTACTGGTCGATCAGCCAGGCGACCATGTTGTGGATGGAGATGTACGCGGCGATCGACGGGCAGCCGGCGGCCAGCTCCTCGAAGATGAGGACCACGTCGAGGCGGCCCAGCCCGGAGCCGCCGACGTCCTCGGCGACGCAGATCCCGCCCATGCCGATCTCGCCGGCCCGGCGCAGCACGTCCACCGGGAAATGCTGGGTCTGGTCCCATTTGACGGCGTTCGGCGCGAGGAACTCGTCGGCGAAATCGCCGGCGGTCTCGCGGAGCGCGCGCCGCTCAGGTGACAGCGTCTCCACCGGTCGCCGTCACTTCATCGTGGGGATGACGAAGCTGGCCTGTTCCCGGACCCGGGCGCTGGGCCAGCGGGAGGTGACGGTCTTCGTCTTCGTGTAGAAACGGATCGAGTCCGGCCCGTGCTGGTTCAGGTCGCCGAATCCGGAACGCTTCCAGCCGCCGAACGTGTGGTATGCGATGGGCACCGGGATGGGCACGTTCACGCCGACCATTCCGGTGTTCACCCGGTGGGTGAAGTCCCGGGCGGTGTCCCCATCCCTGGTGAAGATCGCCACGCCGTTGCCGTACTCGTGCTCGTTCGGCAGCCGCAGCGCCTCCTCGTAGTCGGCGGCGCGCACGACCGAGAGCACCGGGCCGAAGATCTCCTCCCGGTAGATCCGCATCGCCGGGGTGACGTGGTCGAACAGCGACGCGCCGAGGTAGAAGCCCTGCTCGTGCTCGGTGCCCGCGAGCGGGTTGCCGCTGCCGTCGACGACCAGGCTCGCGCCCTCCTCGACGCCGGAGCTGAGGTAGTCGCGGACCCGGGCCACGGCCGCGGGGGTGACCAGCGGGCCGATCTCGGTGGCGTCGTCCAGCGCCGGCCCGATCCGCAGCGCCGTGACCCGCGCGGCGAGCCGCTCGACCAGGGCGTCCGCCGTCGCCTCGCCCACCGGGACGGCGACCGAGATCGCCATGCAGCGCTCGCCAGCCGACCCGTAGCCGGCGCCGACCAGGGACTCCACCGCGTGGTCGAGGTCCGCGTCCGGCATGACGACCATGTGGTTCTTCGCCCCGCCGAAGCACTGCGCCCGCTTGCCGTGCGCGGCGGCGGTGGCGTAGACGTACTGGGCGATGTCGGACGACCCGACGAAGCCGACCGCCTCGACCCGGGGGTCCGTCAGCAGCGCGTCCACGGCCTCCTTGTCGCCGTTGACGACGTTGAACACGCCCGGCGGCAGGCCGGCGTCCAGGAACAGCTCCGCCAGCCGCAGCGGCACCGAGGGGTCACGCTCCGACGGCTTGAGCACGAATGCGTTACCGCAGGCCAGCGCCGGTGCCGCCTTCCAGAGCGGGATCATCGCAGGGAAGTTGAACGGGGTGATCCCGGCGACGACCCCGAGGGGCTGGCGCATCGAGTACACGTCGATGCCGGTGCCGGCCGCGTCCGAGTACTCGCCCTTGAGCAGGTGCGGGATGCCGGTGGCGAACTCGACCACCTCCAGGCCGCGCTCGATGTCGCCGTGCGCGTCGGCCACCGTCTTGCCGTGCTCTGCGGCGAGCAGCCGGGCGAGCGAGTCCTGCTCGGCCCGGACCAGTTCGAGGAAGCGCGCCAGCACCCTGGCCCGGCGCTGGGGGTTGAGCCGGGCCCAGCCGGGCTGGGCGTCGGCCGCCGCCGCGACGGCGTCGGCCACCTCTGCGCGCGACGCCAGTGGTACCCGCGCCTGCTCCCGCCCGGTACTCGGGTCGTAGACGGCACCGAAACGACCCGAGGTGCCCGGGACCGGCTTTCCGCCGACGTGATGCGTGAGTTCTCGCATGAGAAATTTCGCCTGACCTTCCGAAAGTGCGCAGCCTGCATCGCCCCGGCGGCCGCGGCGCGCCGGGAGAAGGATGTGAAGAAAGAAGGAGTGCGAAAGCCGCCGGGAATCAGTCGAAATGTCGCCGGGCGGCTCGGAAGGGGGCATGAAAAAGCAGGGCTGACATGCGTTCCGACTCCATCCTCGTGGAAGTACACGGTCGCCCACGGCCGGTATCCTGGCTCCCGGATCGGCGCGGACTCCTGCCTTCCCGGCACGCGGCCAGTGGCATCACGGGAGTCCGGCTCCCCGGTCACAGTGGCGGGACCGCGCCGGATTCACACCGGCTTCCCTGACACCATGGACCTTGGTAGGGGACCATAAAGTAGGACACCATACTATGTCCAGTAGTCGCGGCCCGTGTCGGTGTGACGTCGATCCGTGGCAGCCGTGTCCCCGGGCTCCGCCCGCCCGGCCGCCGGAGCGGGGGCTGGCCCGAGGCGGGAAGGACCGCCGGCGGCTCGGGCCGGTCCTGACCGCCGGTGTGCTCGTCGTCGCGGCGATGGCCGATCTGTGCCTCTTGCCCGGTTGGGCTCCGGTCGCGTAGCGTGGCGTTGCCGTGGTGTTCGGGAAGCCGGTGTGATGCCGGCGCGGCCCTCGCCACTGTGATCGGGAAGTCTCGGGTCTGGTCCGCGGTGCGGCGGAAGTCACTGGGCGTGTTCGCCTGGGAAGGCTGACCTGGAGGCGTCGACCCGTCAGCCAGGAGACCGGCCACGGCATCGAGTGACCCATCCACGAGGTGCTGGAGAGGCGGTCCGCGTGAGCGTGCCTGCTTGTGCTGAGTCTGATCCCGCGCTTTCGGCAGCCGCTGCCGACGCGCCCGCGCGGCCGTCGCGACGCCGCCGGCCCGGCCGGCCGCGTCGCCGGACCGCCGTCGCTGCGGTGCTGGCCGGCGTGCTGGCGATGGTCTCGCTGGCGGCCTGCGGGGACGACGACGGTGACGAGGCCGGTGGCTCCGCAGCCCTCGACGCGCGCGGGTGCGTGACGTCGTTCAACGCCGAGACCGACTACTTCCCGGTGAAGTCGACGTTCGAGGCGGCCAAGAACGTCACGCTGACCTACCACAACAGCTACCAGGTACTCACGGTCAAGGAGCCGTACCCGGACGGCAAGCCGGAGTCGTACGTGCTGGTGCGCTGCGGCGCGCCGGCACCGGAGCTGACCGGAGACCTCGCCGCCGCCCCGCAGATCGAGGTGCCGATCACCAGCCTCTACTCCGGGTCGACGACCCACCTACCGCTGCTGGTCGACCTGGACGCGGTCGACGTCCTCACCGGGGTCTCCAGCGCCAGCCTGGTCTCCAGCCCTGAGGTGCGCGAGCAGATCGACGCCGGCAAGGTCGTCGAGTACGCCCCGAACTACCAGATCGACGTGGAGAAGGTGGTCAGCGCCGCCCCCGACGTCCTGATGACCGACGGGACGGACTCGCCCGAGTACGCGACGATCCGCAAGGCGGGCGTGACGGTCGTCGCCAACGCCGAATGGCTGGAGGGCGACCCGCTCGGCCGGGCCGAGTGGATCAAGGTGATGGCGGCGCTCACCGGCGACGAGGAGCAGGCCGCCAAGGTCTTCGGCCAGATCCAGACCGACTACTCCGCCATCGCGGACAAGGCGACCGCCGCCGGGGTCACCCCGGTGAAGGTGCTGCCCGGCTCGATGTACGAGGGCACCTGGTACATGCCGTCCGGCGGCAGCTACGTCGGCAAGCTGCTGTCGGACGCGGGCGCGACCTACCCGTGGGAGGACGAGACCGACACCGGCAGCCTGGAACTCAGCTTCGAGGCGGTGTTCGCCGACGGCGGCGACGCGCCGGTCTGGCTGGCCGACGGCGAGTGGGACACGGTCGGCGACGCGGTCGCCGAGGACCCCCGCTACGGCACCCTCGCCGCGGCGCAGCCCGGCGGCCAGGTCTGGACGAACACCCTGGCCATCGGGCCCGGCGGCGGCAACGACTACTGGGAGCGCGGCGTGACCCGGCCCGACCTGGTGCTCGCCGACCTGGTCGCGATCCTGCACCCCGAGCTCGTGCCCGGCCACACGTTCGTCTTCTACAAGAAGCTGAGCTGACCGTGCCGTCCGCGCCGCCGGCGTCCGCGCGCCGGCGCCTCCGGCGCGCGCTGGGGCTCGGCGGGCTCGCGGCCGGCGTCGCCGCGCTGTTCGCCCTCGCCCTCGCGATCGGCTCGGTGCACGTCCCGCTGCCCGAGGTGCTGCGGGTGCTGACCGGGGCGGATCCGCACGACCCCCGGTGGGCCGTGGTGATCGAGCAGGTGCGGCTGCCGCGCGCGGTGACGGCGGCCCTGGCCGGCGCCGCGCTCGCCGTCGCCGGCCTGCAGATGCAGACCCTGTTCCGCAACCCGCTGGCCGACCCGTACTCGCTCGGCGTGAGCGCGGGCGCGAGCCTGGGCGTCGCGATCGTCGTCGCCGGCGTCGGCGGCACCGGCGGGGCGTTCGCCGCCGGCGCGCTCGGCGCCGGGCGCCTCGGGGTGGTGGCGGCGGCCGCCGGCGGCGCGGCGGTCGTGCTCGCCGCGGTGCTCACCCTGGCCCGCTGGGTCCGTTCCGTCGTCACCCTCCTGGTGATCGGCGTGGTGCTCAGCTCGGCGGTCAGCTCGATCGTGTCGCTGCTGCTGGCCTGGACCGCGCCGCAGCGCGCGATCCAGTTCTTCACCTGGCAGCTCGGCAGCTTCTCCGGCACCTCCACCGACGACCTGGCCGTGTTCGTCCCGGTGGCGGCGGCCGGGATCGCGGTCGGGCTGGCGAGCGCCAAGCCCCTGAACGCCCTGCTGCTCGGCGAGAGCTACGCCAGCACGATGGGCGTGCGCGTCCGCCGGGTCCGCACCGCCGTCCTGGCCAGCTCCTCGCTGCTCGCCGGGGCGGTGACCGCGTACTGCGGCCCGGTGGCGTTCCTCGGGATCGCCGTGCCGCACATCGCGCGCCGGCTGCTCGCCACCTCCGACCACCGGGTGCTGCTGCCCGGCGTCGCACTGACCGGGGCGCTCGTCGCGCTGGCCTGCTCCATCGTCGCCCAGCTGCCCGGCACCGACCTGCTCCTGCCGATCAACGTCGTGACGTCGCTGGTCGGCGCGCCGGTCGTCATCGCCGTGCTGCTGCGCGCGCGCTCCTCGGTGGCGGGCGTGGCGTGACGGCCGACATGGCGGGAGAGAGGGCGGGTGACCCGGCGGGCCGCGCGGCGGCCGGCGCGGCCGCGGTGAGCGCCGGCCTGCAGGCCGGCGGCGGTCTCGAGCTGCGCGCGCTCACCGTCGGATACCGTCTCGGGCGGACGGCGCGGCTGGCCCGCCGCGAACGCCCGATCCTCACCGAGGTGGTGGCGGCCGCGCGGCGCGGCGAGCTGACCGTGTTCCTCGGCCCGAACGGCGCCGGCAAGTCGACGCTGCTGCGCACCCTGGCCGGCCTCCAGCCGCCGCTCGCCGGCGCGGCCCTGCTCGACGGCGTGGACCTGCGTTCGCTGACGTCGGCGGAGCGGGCCCGGCGGGTCGCTGCCGTGCTCACCGACCGGATCGACCTCGCAATGATCACGGCACGTGACCTGGTAGCGCTCGGCCGGCATCCGCACACGGGCGTGACCGGCGCGCTGGGCGCCCATGACCAGGAAGTCGTCACCTGGGCGCTGGACGCGGTGGCCGCCGGGCACCTGGCCAACCGGGAGGCCGACGAGCTGTCCGACGGCGAGCGCCAGCGGGTCCTGGTCGCCCGCGCGCTCGCGCAGGAGCCGAGCCTGCTGCTGCTCGACGAGCCGTCCGCCTTCCTCGACGCCCCGTCCCGGGTGGCGCTGACGGCCCTGCTGCGCCGGCTCGCCCGGGAGCGCGACCTCGCCGTCGTCGTGTCCACGCACGAGCTGGAGCTCGCGCTGCGCGTCGCGGACGCGGTCTGGCTGGTCGACCGGGAACGCGCGGTGCACACCGGTTCCCCCGAGCACCTCGTCCTCACTGGCCGGATCGCCGCGACCTTCGACAGCGACGAGCTACGCTTCGAGCCGGTCACGGCGACCTTCCGGCCGAGCCCGCCGGCGGTCGGCACGGCCCGCATCCCGCGTGCACCCGCACCACCGGTTGCCGGCCGCAGCCTGGAGACGGCGGGGGGCACACGGGGCGAAGCCACCGCCGAGGAACCGGTGGCAGGGACGGCCGCCGCGGCGGGCCACCGGCCGTGGGGCGCACCCGCGGCGGAGCGGGCGGCGGCGGTGCGGGGCGCGCTGGGGCGGCTGCTCGCCAGGGACGGCTGGACAGTGGTCACCGAGGGGCCGGCGGACATCGAGGTGCTGCACACCCGGTCCGGTGGATTCGTCGGCGCGGCCGACGGCGCGCTGACGCCGCTGCCGGCGGTCGGCGACGTCGCGGCCTGGTCGCGGGCGCGGGCCGCGGCGCCCGGCACCCCCGCGGCCCCGGCCGGCGGGAGCGAAGCGCGGGTGGCGCGGGCGGACCCGGTGGCGGTGGAGCGCGCGCTGCGGGGCCTCGTCGCCATCGGCCCCTATTTCGCGATAGCCGTCCGTGACGGTGCCGATCACGAGTGGACCTCGCAGCCCGAGGTTCCGCACGGCCCCACGGCCTCGACGGCAGGCGAGCTCTACCAGGCGGGTCCTCCGCTGGCCCGGGCGATCGACGCGCTCGCCGAGCGGCTGGGCACCGCGGAGCGGCGCGTCGCCGCGTCCACGCTGATTCTCGGCTACGCGGCCCGGCTCTGGTCGGTCAGCCTGGGCGCGCTCGCCCTCGGCGGTGTCGTGCCGGACCTGCGGGCCGACGACCTGTGGGTGGCCCCCGTCCCGGGCCAGCCGGTCAGGCTGGTCGTCGAACAGCCCGGTGGGTGGCTCCCGGACCCGGACGCCAGCCCGGACCAACTGGCCAGGCTGCTGGCAGGGACCGTGGTCGACGGGCATCTGGCCCGGCTGGTGGACGCGACCCACGCCGAGACGCGGACCGCCACCGGCCTGTTGTGGGGCAACGCGGCCTCAGCGCTCGTCGGCGCCGTCCGGGTGATCCTCGCCAGGTCCGGGAAGCCGCTTCCCGGCGCGGAGCCAGTCGGTCCGCTGGTCCGTGGCGACGTCGACCACATCGCGGCACACCTGCTCGGACTGGGGCCGCTGGCGGGCACAACCACGCACGCCACGACCACGACCGGCGGCCTCGACCTCGGTTCGGTCACCCGGACGAGCTGCTGCCTGTACTACCGGGTGCCCGGCGGCGGAACCTGCGGCGACTGCCCCCTCGCCGCCCGGCCCGTGGCGGCCGCGCGGGGCGGGGCTGCGGCGCCCGCCAGGGCGCGGGCCGGCTCCCCGCGCCCGACCACGTCCAAGGCCACACCAACGGAGGCGACATGACGGAGATATCCCTCGAGCCCCACCCGGACAGCGAACCCAGTGGATACCGGACGGTCGAGGAACTGGGTAACGGAACGCTGCACGTCTTCGCGCTGCCGACCGACACCGACACGCTGCTCGACATCGTGACGTCGCTGTTCACCGACCACTGGCGGCGCATCGTCTTCGGGGTCATCGTGCAGGGCGCCGCCTGGGAGATCGCCGCCCCCGCCCCGGCCAGGAAGATCTCGATGCTGGACGGCTACGCCACCGTCGACCTCGGCACCTGGCATTTCCACCTCTGTATCGGCGAGCACACCGCCAGCGGCCCCGAACTCGGCCGGATCCGCCGCGCCGCCCGCGTCGAGCTCTACCGCCGCCTCGACGCCGCCGGTGCGCCGGTCAGCTGGGGCCTGCGGATGTTCAACGGTATCGGCGAGCAGCTGATCACCGTCCTGCTGCCCAACCCGTTCCTCACCGAGGACCAGCGGCTGCGGGAGCGCCCGGACTTCGGTCAGCTCGACGTCTGGGACGAGCTGCGGGCCCGTCACCTCGGGCTGGAGCCCGACCCGCTCGACCGCACCGGCACCGGCTTCCGGCACGGCTGAGGGGCGGCTGTCAGCGGTTCTCCCCGCCAGCCGAGCGGCCTTCCCGAAGCATGCGCCCGAGCAGCACGACCTCGTCGACTTTCTGCCGCGCGGACGCCGTCCGGTCGACCGACCGCGGGTCGAGCCTGGTTTCCAGGTCAGGCGGCAGGTGCAGCAGCGAGCAGGACGTGCTTACCACGACCTGGCCCGCCAGCCCGAACAGCGTCGCGCAGGTCGACAGGGCCGCCCGCAGGTTGGTGCGTCGGACGGTGCTCCCGTCGACGACCCCGGCGACGACGGTGGCCGAGCCGAGGCCGCCTACAGCCGCCAGCGCCGCCAGGTTGCCCGGGCCCGCGACGAAGTCCAGGCCGATCGCCTCCACCCCGATGTCCGCCAGGGCGGGCAGGGCCGGCCCGATCTCCCCGAAGGAGGTCGCCACCAGGATCTTCGGCCGCCACGGGGCCGCGGCGAGCGTGAGGTAGGCCTGGCGCAGCGCGGTCAGCTCCTGCGCGGACAGGTCCCGGGTCAGCACCGGCTCGTCCAGCTGCACCCACGAGGCCCCCGCGTCGGCCAGCTGTCGCAGGAGTTCGCCGTAGGCGGCGACCAGGTCGCCGAGCAGGTCGAGGGGCGTGAACGCCGCCGCCTCGTCCGAGGCCTTGGCGAGCAGCAGGAAGGTGAGCGGGCCGACGAGGACCGGCCGGGTGGTCACCCCGATCGCCCTGGCCTCGGCGAACTCGCGCAACGGCTTGTCACCGGCCAGCCGGAACCGGGTGCCCTCGTCGAGCTCGGGGACGATGCAGAAGCAGTTGGTGGCGAACCACCTGGCCCTTTCCAGTGCGGGCACGCCGCCTGCGCCGCGCGCCATCGCGAAGTAGGAGCCGAGCTCGGCGGACCGGCCCCGCGCGCCCTCGCCGGTCGGCCAGTAGCGGGCGGGAACCGCGCCGAAGAGCACCGCGGTATCCAGCATGTGGTCGTAGTACGAGAACGTGTTCGACGGCACGGTGTCGAGCCCGGCGTCGGCGAGCTCGGCCCAGACCTCGGCGCGCAGGGCCGCCGCCGTGCGCTCCAGCTCCGCGGCGTCGATCCGCCCCGCCCAGTAGGCCTCGGTCGCGGTCGTCAGCTCGCGGTGCCGCCCGGTCCGGGGGTAGCCGAGAACGGTCGTCCGGACGGTGCCCGTCCCGCTGCCCACCCGGCTGCCGTTGGTCGTGAAAGCCGACATGGTTTCCTTCCCTCGGGAAACGCATCCGGCCCGCGGCCACATCGGTACGACGCTGACCCGACGGCGGTCAGCTCGTGGCCGACGCGGCATCGTCGACCTGCCGCGCGCAAGCGCGCCCATGGCCGCTCACTACGCCACCCGCCCGCCCCCCGTGGGGACACCGAACGCCCAACGCGCGTGCGGCGCGCCAGCCGAGAGAATTGCGTAGGCTGGTACCGAATAGACAGGGGTGATCGCGGAGAGTAAGCGCTCACGGAAAGTGCTGAGCGAGGGTGCTCCGGGGTCGATTGTCACGGTCAACTTTCCGAAGGCCGCCCGCAACACAGCGTCGGTGGTGCCCACACGGCACGGCCAGCCGATACCCGGGCGGCGGGCTGGGGAAGGGCGAGCCTGATGAGTGACCGCTCTGTCCCCCGGCGGGTCGAGGTCGACGGCGCCGAGATGGTGATGCTCGAACCGCACGCCTACCAACAGCTGCGCGCACACCGCCGCCAAGCCGGCGCGCAGTCGGCCCGGATGCGCGAGCTGCGCCATCAGTTGGACCTGCTCGTCGACTATCTCGACGGCCTGACCCGCCAGGCACAGGCACTGCCTTCCTGCGCCGACTGTCCGGGCCCGGAGTGCCCAACGACTGACCTCGACTGCCCCCGACGTCTGCTCCTGACCACGCTCGCCGCACGTCCGGTCCCAGACCAGCGGCGCAGCACCGACCGGTAGCCCGGAAACTGATGCGTCACAACCCATCGGCGCCTCGTCGGCGTGAGGTGGACGGGACGTCGATGACGCGGACGGCGTGCGACGGGCCGGTCGTCTCACGCGAAGAGGCCGGGCCGCCGCGGCCTGGCCTGCGGGTACCGACGGGTGCGTCGGTACGGCGGCCGTGGTGAGCGTCGAGTCCGCTGGTACGGCGGATGCCCTCGGGGCATCGGCGGGCTCGCGGTCGGCGAGTGGGTCATCAACGCCGAGGTGGCGCAGGACTATTGCCGGGACGATCCCGCGCGCCACCTCGAGGAGATCGCCGCCGAGCTGGGGCTGCCCGCGGCGCGGTGGCGTCCCGGCACGGTCAACCTCGTCTGCCTGCTGCCCGTGCTGCTCAGCGACGCGGCCCTGGTCAACGCCGTCGTCACGGCCACCGAGGCGAAGAGCCAGGCGTTGCTGGAAGCCGGCGTTCCCGGCACCGGCACGGCGTCCGACGCCCTCGTGGTGTGCTGCCCCGCCGGCTCCGCTGGTGGACCGCCGGGAGTCGAGTACTGCGGCCCGCGCTCGCGATGGGGAGCCCGCCTGGGCCGTGCCGTCCACGCCGCCGTCGCAGGCGGCGCCGCGTGCTACGCCGCCCGATGGGCGGAGCCCTCAGCCTGACCGCCATGTCCGCCCGGCGGGTCCGAACCCAGATCAGGAGATGCTTCTGTACCGCTCCGCCGGCCGGACGGGGCGGCAGACGGCCCGCGCGCCGACGCCGCGACGGGCTGAGGACGCGGGTGCGGGAGGCTGGGCGCTCGTCGGCGAGGCCGTGAGCGAGACGACCTCACGCCACATGCCGGCTCGTGCCTCCGGCCCCCGGTGCCGTTGCTAGGCTGCTGAGCGCAGCTGGTTCGACCGCCACTCGGTGCCTCGACGAGGTAATGGGTGGTGGGAGACGTGAGAGGGAACCCGGTGGGAATCCGGGACTGCCCCGCAGCGGTGAGTGGGAACGAACACCGTCCGATGCCGCACCTGACGGGTGCGGCGGGACAGCACTGAACTCGTAGCGGCTCGACCGGCCTTGAGCTGGGCGGGCCCGGGGTTTGGGAAGCGACGGCCAGTAGGGAGCCCCGTCCGAACGGATCGGGAAGGCCCACGAGTCCGAAGACCTGCCCGCTGTGCGTGCGCGCGGTCGCGAGCACGCTTGGCTGTGACCTCGTGGGTGGGTCCGCGCCGTCGGCGCCTCTCGGTCGGACTTTCGACGACCAGTCGGGGTGCCGGTGTCGTGCTGGTCTGTTCGCGAGGTCAGGTGGACTCGCGAAGGAGAGCCCATGAGCACGACCGCACCGCTTAGTCGCGCGACGGTGTACGGGTATCCCCGGCAGGGTGCCAATCGGGAGCTGAAGAAGGCGACCGAGGCGTACTGGGCGGGCACGAGCGACGCCGAGCAGTTGCTGGCGGCCACTCGGCAGCTACGCCAGGAGCGCCTGGCCCAGCTGAGGCAGGCCGGGATCGAGGAGATCCCGAGCAACGACTTCTCGCTGTACGACCACGTGCTGGACACCGCCGTCATGCTCGGCGCCATCCCGGCGCGCCACCGTACGGCGGTCCCGGAGGTGAGCACGCCGAAGGGCAGGCTGGACCGCTACTTCGCCATGGCTCGCGGCACCGCGGACGCCGAGCCGCTGGAGATGACGAAGTGGTTCGACACCAACTACCACTACCTGGTGCCCGAGCTCGGCCCCGACACCGACTTCAGCCTGGACGCGGCCAAGCCGCTCGGTGAGTTCGCCGAGGCGAAGGACGCCGGTGTCCTCACCCGGCCGGTGCTGGTCGGCCCGGTGACGTTCCTGCTGCTGGCCAAGGCGGCTCCGGACGCGGGCGAGGGTTTCGAGCCGCTGTCGCTGCTGGACCGGATTCTGCCGCTGTACGCAGACGTGCTGCGCCAGCTGCGGGCCGCCGGGGCCGAGTGGGTCCAGCTCGACGAGCCGGCGCTGGTCCTTGACCAGCCTGCGGCGGTCCTGGAGGCGGTCAGCGGCGCCTACGCAACGCTGACCGCCGCGGCGGACCGGCCGAAGCTGTTGCTGGCCACCTACTTCGACCGGGTCGGTGACGCGCTGCCGGTGCTGCGCGACAGCGCCCTCGACGGCGTCGCGCTCGACTTCGTCGGACCGGCGTCGGCCAACCTGGCGGCCCTTGCCGCCGCCGGCGGCCTCGGCGACAAGCGACTGGTCGCCGGCGTCGTCAACGGGCACAACATCTGGGCCGCCGACCTGGCCGCCACCCTCGACACGATCGAGAGCCTGCGGGGCCTCGCCGGCCGAGTCGACGTCTCGGCCTCCTGCTCCCTGCTGCACGTCCCGCTGGATGTGGTCCTCGAGGGCGACCTGGACCCCGAGATTGCCGGCTGGCTGGCCTTCGCCCGGCAGAAGCTCGACGAGATCGTCACCCTCACCGCCGGCCTCACCTCGGGACGGGACGCCATCGCCGGCGCCCTGCAGACCAACGCCGCGCGTCTCGCCGCCCGGGCCGTGTCGCCGCTCGTGCGGGTCGAGGCGGTGCACCAGCGGGCCGCGGCCGTGACCGGCGCGGACCTGCACCGGGCGAGCCCCTACGAGAAGCGTGACCTGGTCCAGGCGGAGCGGCTGAGCCTGCCGCAGCTGCCGACGACCACTATCGGGTCGTTCCCGCAGACCGCGAGTCTGCGCCAGGCCCGGGCCGCGCTGCGCAACGGGAGCATGTCCCCGGACGGCTACGTCGAGGCGATGCGGACCGAGATCCGCAACGTGATCGCCGCCCAGGAGGAGTTCGGGCTGGACGTGCTGGTGCACGGCGAGCCCGAGCGCAACGACATGGTGCAGTACTTCGGCGAGCAGCTGACCGGGTTCCTCGCGACGACGGACGGCTGGGTGCAGTCGTACGGCTCGCGCTACGTCCGGCCGCCGATCATCCTGGGTGACGTCGTCCGTCCGGAGCCGATGACCGTCGCCTGGGCTACCTACGCCCAGAGCCTCACCGACAAGCCGGTCAAGGGCATGCTCACGGGCCCGGTCACCATGCTGGCCTGGTCGTTCGTCCGCGACGACCAGCCACGGGCCGACACCGCGCGGCAGGTCGCGCTCGCCCTGCGCGACGAGGTGGCCGACCTGGAGGCCGCGGGCATCGGGGTGATCCAGGTCGACGAGCCGGCGCTGCGCGAGACCCTCCCGCTGCGGCGCGCCGACCGGGCCGAGTACCTGGCCTGGGCAGTCGAGTCGTTCCGGCTGACCACGTCCGGGGTGCGCGACGAGACGCAGATCCACACCCACATGTGCTACGCCGAGTTCGGCGACGTGCTCCAGGCGATCGTCGACATGGACGCCGACGTGATCAGCCTGGAGGCGGCCCGCTCGAAGATGGCCATCGTCGCCGACCTCGCGCGCGCCGACTACCCGAACGAGGTCGGCCCCGGGGTGTGGGACATCCACTCGCCTCGGGTGCCCTCCGTCGAGGAGATCACCGAGCACCTGCGCGTCGCGACCGACGCCTTCCCCGCCGGGCGGCTGTGGGTCAACCCCGACTGCGGGCTCAAGACCCGTGGCTACCCCGAGGTCCGCGCGACCCTCACCAATCTGGTCACCGCGGCCCGCGAGGCCAGGACACAGCTGTAACCCGCGCCCGCGGAGATGACGAGGGCGGGGCGCGACCGCCCCCCGCCCTCGCCGTCGGGCGTCGGCCACAGCCGCGCCGGACATGCCGCCCGCAAGATCATAGACAAGTGGAGGAACCATGACGCTGCCAGCATCGTCCGTGGGGCGCGGCCTGTCGTTGAGCAGAAACTACCTGGCGGCGATGGGCACGTCGGCCGAGCCCGCCGCGCTCGCGTTCTTCACCCAGCTGGATGTGGTCGCAGCGACGGAACCGACCGTCGCGGCCGGCATCGTCCAGGAGCTGGTCGACCAGCGTTCCAACATCAAGCTCATCGCCAGCGAGAACTACGCGTCGCTGGCGGTGCAGCTCGCGCAGGGCAACCTGCTCACGGACAAGTACGCCGAGGGCATCTCGGGCAAGCGCTTCTACGCGGGCTGCGACAACGTCGACACAATCGAGACACTCGGCGCCTCGTACGCTCGCGAGCTGTTCGGGGCCGACCACGCCTACATCCAGCCGCACTCGGGCGCGGATGCCAACCTGGTGGCCTTTCTTGCGATCCTGGCCGAGCGGGTCGAGTCGCGGTTCCTGGAGAAGTTCGCCCGGAAGAACTCCGGCGAGTTCACCGCGGCGGAATGGAGCCAGCTCCGCGGCGAGCTGCACGACCAGCGGCTGCTCGGCCTGGACTACTACTCCGGAGGGCACCTCACCCACGGGTACCGCCTCAACGTGTCGTCCCGCCTCTTCGACACCCACCAGTACACGGTGGACCGGGAAACCAAGCGCATCGACCTCGACGCGCTGCACCAGCAGCTGCGTGAGGTCCGCCCGCTGATCCTGCTCGCCGGGTACAGCGCCTACCCCCGGCTCATCGACTTCGCGCGGCTCCGCCAGATGGCCGAGGACGTCGGCGCCGTTCTGATGGTCGACATGGCGCATTTCTCTGGGCTTGTTGCCGGGAAGATGTTCACCGGGAACTACAACCCGGTCGAGCACGCGCATGTGGTGACCAGCACGACGCACAAGACGTTGCGCGGTCCGAGGGGCGGCTTCGTGCTGAGCACCGGCGAGTTCGCGGACGCGGTCGACAAGGGCTGCCCCCTGCTTCTCGGCGGGCCGCTGCCACATGTGATGGCCGCGAAGACCGTGGCCCTCCGCGAGGCGCTCGACCCCTCGTTCAGGGACTACGCCGCGCGGATCGTCCAGAACGCCCGCCGCCTCGCCGAGGGGCTGATCAGCAGGGGCCTGCCGGTGCTGACCGGCGGCACCGACAACCACCTTGTCCTCGCCGACGTGGCGAGCCTCGGCCTCACCGGCCGGCAGGGGGAGGCGGCACTGCGGTCGGTCGGCCTGACACTCAACCGCAACGCTCTGCCCTTCGACGCGAACGGGCCGTGGTACACCAGCGGCCTGCGCCTCGACACCGCCGCGATCACCACGCTCGGCATGGGAGAAACCGAGGTCGACGAGATCTTCGACGGCGGCGGCCGGCCGAGCAAGGCGAACTACGAGATCGAGGCCGCCACGACCGAGGCCGCGCGGGCCCGGGTCACCGACCTGCTGGGGCGGTTCCCCGTCTACCCGGAGATCGACCTTGAGGCGGCAGGCTGGACCGGCGCGGCCACGGCGCGCTGAACGGTGGCTGGCGCGGGAGCCGCCGATCCACCCGAGGGGCCGACTCCGCGGCGAAGTCCTCGCCCAGCGGCCCGTCAGCGGCTCTCGTGCCGCGTCTGGCTCGTGCCGTCCAGGCCGCCGTCACCGAGGGCACGGCACGGCGCCACCTGCTGGTCCGCCGTCCCACTGGCACGGAGGCCATGCCCTACCCGGTGCGAGGCGAGCCTGAGCAGGCGGTCGGCCTTGAGCTGGGTCTCCCGCCACTCGGCCGCGGGATCGCTGCCCCAGGTGATACCGGCGCCCGTGCCGAACCAGAGCCGTCCGTCGTCCAGCCAGAACGTCCTGATGCCGACCGACAGCCACCCTCGGCCGTGGTCGGCATCCACCCAGCCGACGCCGCCGCAGTAGGGACCGCGCGCGACTGGCTCCAGGGCGCTGATGATCCGCAGCGCGGTCGACTTCGGCGCCCCAGCGACGGACCCGGGCGGCATGACCGCCGCGAGCAGCTCGGCCCAGCCAGTCCCCGGCGCCAGCCGGGCCTCGACCGTGGAGACCAGATGGACTAGGCCTGGATGAGCCTCGACCGCGCACAGCGCGGGCACGGTGACGCTACCGGCCCGCGCGACACGGCCCAGGTCGTTGCGGACCAGATCCACGATCATGACGTTCTCCGCGTAGTCCTTCTCGCGCAGATCAGCGGCTGTGTGACCGGTCCCCTTGATGGGTCCCGAGCGAACCATGTCGCCGTCGCGTGCCACGAACAGCTCCGGCGACGCTCCCACGATCCACAGACCGGCTTCGGGCACGTCGAGGGTGACGGCGTACGGCGCGGGATTCCCCCGCGCGAGCACCGCCGCGAGCGCCGCGGCATCCGGCCTGCCCTCGGGCATCGGCGCGGACAGCAGCCTGCACAGGTTGACCTGGTAGACGTCGCCGGCCTCGATCCGGCAACGGACCGCCTCGACGCCGGCGAGGTAGGTGTCCTGGTCCAGCGAGAAGGTCCAGGCATCCCGTATCTGGCACCCGAACTGGTCCTGCTGTTCAAGGCCAAGCACGCCCGCCCCAAGGACCAGGCAGACTTCGACGAAACCATCCCGCACCTGACGTCGACCCAGCGCCGGACCCTGGCCAGGCTCCTCGCCCGCGCGCACCCCGGACACCGCTGGCAGGCGAACCTGTAGCCCCCGCGCCAGCACCTTCCAAACGCCGCCGCCGACCGGATGTCCCCGGTGTCGGGCTCGACATCCGCCGCGGCCCATTAGCCGACCCTCGGCGTGCGTCGTGCACCGCGCGGCCAAGCCCGTCGGTCATCGCGTCGAGGATGTTGCGCAGGCTGTTTGCCGATCTGGGTGACCGTCACCTCCGCGGCGCCGTTCTCGTCACCTTCGGTGATCGCCCGGCAGATCGGTGCGTGTTCCCGGGCGCCTCACGGAGCTGGAAGGGTGCCGGACTTCGTCCGGGGAGGCATCGCTCACGAAGGCCCTCGACTTGCAAGGGACGCTGGCTCCGCTCATGGCCGGCGACTGGCCTGGTCGTCCGAGCCGACGGCCAACGGCGGGACCTCGACGACGAAGAACAGGAAGATGGTTTTGGTGGAGAGGTCGTGGAAGTCGTTGGGGAAAAGCTCGCGGGCGACCGGGTCGGGCTGCGGCTCGCTGATGCCGGAAAGACGGAATCCGGCGGTGGTGAAGGCATCGGTCATCGCGTGCAGTGGCCTACGCCAGAACCTCATCGGGACGGACTGCCCGTCGAACGCCCAGTCGAAGGTGTAGCTGGTGGTCGCAAAATAGTCAGGGCGAGGATTCTGGATCGTGTAGGCCACGAAAGGATGGTCCACCGACGCGATCAGCCGGCCGCCGGGCCTGAGCACTCGCCGCGCCTCGGCCAGCGTAGGCCCCCAGTCCTCCAGGTAGTGCAGTACCAGCGACGCGACCACGTCGTCGAATGCGCCGTCAGCAAACGGCAGGGGGTCTCTCAGGTCGACCAGGTGCAGGGCCGTGTCGTCGCCCAGTCGTCGCCTGGCCAACTCCAGCATCCTGGCGCTGACGTCGATGCCGGTGACGACCGCACCGCGATCGCGCAGCGCGGCGGACAGGGCGCCTGCGCCGCAGCCAGCATCCAGGACCCGACGGCCGGCCACGTCTCCGGCGAGGGCCAGCATCGCGGGCCGCTCGTAATACGAGTTCACGAGATTTTTCTCGGTCGCTGCCGAGTACTCCTCGGCAAAGCTGTCGTAGTCATTCACGCGAGCCGGGTCCGCGGAACGGGCGAGGCTCTGGGGCCTGTCGGCTACTCGGTCCACCGTCGCAGTCTAATAGGTCAGGGAAATTAGTAAAGCGTGGTCTCATGCCGGCCTTCCCCGGCCCGCGACGGCGGTGGAATCGGTCCTGACCGGTATTGCCCGGTGCCTCCCGCCGGTCAGCGCTGCGCCCTCCAGGCGTGATCTTGCCGGTCGTGTCGGCCGTACTGCCGCCGGCCGCCGAAGCCTCACCGACCGGTAGCGGCGCGGGGGTCCACGGCCGGCGGAACGCGTCGTCCGGACATCCACCCGCCGACGTAGTGGGTCCGCTCGCCGGGGGTACCAGCCGGTCGTAGGCGCCAAGCGTGATGAACGTCGGCAGGGTGTCGCTCAGCGCGGCCTCCTCGATCAGGGCCTGGATCGCCGCGATCCGAGCGCCGTCGGCGCCGGCCTCGGCGAGCGCGGTGAGGTGTTCGTCGAGCACGGCGCGGACCTCGTCGGCGGTGACCACGCCGCCCTCGGCGACCGGGGTCTCGTGCCGGATCCACTGCCAGAGCTGGGTGCGGGCGATCTCGACGGTGGCGGTGTCCTCCATGAGGCCGTTCAGGGCGACGGCGCCGGTGCCGGACAGCCAGGCGTCCAGGTAGCCGACGGCGACCGCGACGTTGCCGCGGACGCCGTCGATGGTGACCCGCCCGGGGGTGAGCCGGACGGCGAGCAGGTCCGCCGCCGCGGCGCGGACGTCCTCGCGGGTCCGGTCGAGCTGGTGCGGGCGGTCGCCGAGGACGGCGTCGAACTCGCGCCGGCAGACGGGGACGAGGCCGGGGTGGGCGACCCACGAGCCGTCGAACCCGTCGCCGGCCTCCCGGCGCTTGTCCTCGGCGACCCGGTTGAACGCCTGCTCGTTCGCGGCCGGGTCGGAGCCGGGGACGAGCGCGGCCATGCCGCCGATCGCGTGCGCGCCCCGCCGGTGGCAGGTGCGGACCAGCAGTTCCGTGTAGGCGCGCATGAACGGGACCGTCATGGTGACCGCCGCCCGGTCCGGGAGGACGAAGTCCGGCCGGTCGCCGAGGTTCTTGATGACGCTGAAGATGTAGTCCCAGCGGCCGGCGTTGAGCCCGGCCGAGTGCTCCCGCAGCGCGTAGAGGATCTCCTCCATCTCGAACGCGGCCGTGATCGTCTCGATCAGGACGGTCGCGCGGATGGTGCCGCGCGGCATCCCGAGCCGGTCCTGGGCGAAACGGAACACGTCGTTCCACAGCTCCGCCTCGTGGTGGCTCTCGATCTTGGGAAGGTAGAAGTACGGCCCGGCGCCGCGCTCGACCAGCGCGCGGGCGTTGTGGAAGAAGTACAGCCCGAAGTCGACGAGGGCCGCGGGCGCCGGGCAGCCGTCCAGGGTGACGTGCCGCTCGGTCAGGTGCCAGCCGCGCGGCCGGACGACGATCGTCGCCAGCTCGTCGCCCAGCGTGTACCACTTGCCCTGCGGGCTGACGAAGCTCAGCGTGCCGGCGACGGCGTCCTTCAGGGCCAGCTGCCCATCCATCACGTTGGCCCAGGTGGGGGCCGTGGCGTCCTCGAAGTCCGCCATCCAGACCTTGGCGCCCGAGTTGAGCGCGTTGATAGCCATCTTGCGGTTCGGCGGCCCGGTGATCTCGACCCGGCGGTCGGCCAGGTCCGCGCCGGGGCGGCGACCCGCCAGGCCGGGTCCTCGCGGATGCGCCGGGTTTCCGGGCGGAAGTCGGGCAGCTGGCCGGTTGAACGAGGGCGAGCAGTTGTACGCCAGCAGCTGGTCCGGGGCCTCCTTCTTGACCCCCTCGGCGAACGCCCTGGCGACTTCCAGGTCGGGCTCGGAGGTCTCCATCCAGAGCAGGTCGGCGTACTCCGCGTAGGCGATGCCGCGCTGGATGCAGGGCGCGAGGCCGTTGCGGACGTAGTAGAAGCCCTCCGAGGAGCGCTCGCCGGTGACGAACGGCCGGTCCCGCTCGTCGACGTCGCTGGTGATCAGCGTCGCGGCCTGGGCGTCCGTGCGGGCGATGAGGACGGTCGGCACCCCGGCGACGTCGGCGGCCAGCCGGGCGGCGCTGAGCGTCCGCTCGTGCTGCTTCGTCGGGATGAGGACCTTGCCGCCGAGATGGCCGCACTTCTTCTCGGAGGCGAGCTGGTCTTCCCAGTGCACGCCGGCGGCCCCGGCGGCGATCATGGCGCCCATCAGCTCGTAGGCGTTGAGCGGTCCGCCGAAGCCGGCCTCGGCGTCCGCGACGATCGGCGCGAGCCAGTCGCGGGTGACGGTCCCCTCCGCGACCTCCAGCTGGCCGGCCCGCAGCAGCGCGTTGTTGATCCGGCGCACCACGGCCGGGACCGAGTTGACCGGGTAGAGGCTCTGGTCCGGGTAGGTCTGCCTGGCCAGGTTGGCGTCCGCCGCGACCTGCCAGCCGGACAGGTAGATCGCCTTCAGCCCGGCGCGGACCTGCTGCACCGCCTGGTTGCCGGTGAGCGCACCGAGGGCGTGCACGTAGTCCTCGTCGTGGATCAGCCGCCACAGCCGGTCGGCGCCGAGCTCGGCGAGGGTGTGCCGCTCGCGCACGCTGCCGCGCAACCGCACGACGTCGGCCCCGCCGTAGTCGCGTCGCACCCCGGCCCAGCGCGGGTCGGTGCGCCACTGCTGCTCCAGCAGCTCGGTCTGCTCCTGCTGCGCGGCCGACAGCGCGCCGCGAGGTGTCGCCTGGGTCGTCATCACGAGCCTCCTGTGCGCCTACGCCCCTGCGCCGCGCAGGGAGCGTCCGTGCCCTGACGAGGCTCGCAACCGGACTGGGTGGCCGTCGACCCACGGAACCTGCGAAGTTTCGACAACCAAGAGGGGCCGACGTGCCAATCTTGCGAATGGGGAAATTCGCGAGCGGCGGGTAGCGTCGGTCCCGTCCGGTAAGGAACGCGCAGGCCCGGGGGTGGGCGGGTGGAGAAGATGTTCGCGGGCGCCCGGCTGCGGCGGCTGCGGGAGGACCGCGCGATGAGCCAGGTCGACCTCGCCCGCGTCCTGGCGATCTCGCCGAGCTACCTCAACCAGATCGAGCACGACACCCGCCCGCTGACCGTGCCCGTGCTCCTGCGGATCAGCGAGGTGTTCGGCGTCGACGCGGCGTTCTTCGCGCCGCAGGACTCGGCGCGCACCCTCGCGGAGCTGCGCGAGGCGCTGCTCGCCGAGTCCCGCGGCGGTGACGTCTCGGCGGCGGACCTGCACGAGCTGGCCAGCGGCCTGCCCGAAGTGGCCGAGGCCGTGATCGGCCTGTACCGCCGGTACCGGCACCTGCTCGACCAGACCGAGCTGGTGGCCGAGTCCCGCGCCGTGGTGCTCGAGGCCGACCCGCACCAGCAGGTGCGGGACTTCTTCTACCGGCACCAGAACCACTTCGAGGAGCTCGACCGGGCGGCCGAGGCCACCGCAGAGCGGATCGGTGCCCGGCGCGGCGAGGTCCGGGTCGCGCTGCGCCGCCACCTGGGCGAGGCGCACCAGATCCGCACCACCCACATGAGCCGCCCGGCCAAGGAGTTCGGTGCGCGCACCGACATGCACTACTTCGACGGGGCCGACCGTACGCTGCATTTCTCGCCGCATCTGCGCCCAGGTCAGCAGGCGTTCCGGATGGCCACCCAGCTGGCCTTCCTGGAACAGGAGGAGCTGATCGAGAAAATTCTTACGTCCGAGTCGCTGGAGTCGCCGGAGGCTCGGCGGCTGGCCCGGATCGGACTGGCCAACCACTTCGCCGGCGCGCTGATATTGCCCTATATGAGCTTCTACCGGGCCGCGGAGCAGTTCAAGTACGATATCGAGCTGCTCGCCGAGCATTTCGGCGTCGGCTACGAGACGATTGCGCACCGCCTCAGCACCCTGCAGCGCCCCGGGGCCCGCGGGGTGCCGTTCATCTTCGTCCGCGTCGACCGGGCCGGGAACATCTCGAAACGCCAGTCGGCGACCGGTTTCCACTTCTCCAGGACCGGCGGCACCTGCCCGCTCTGGAACGTCTACGAGGCGTTCGCCGCGCCCGGCCGGGTCGTCGTGCAGGTCGCCGCGATGCCGGACGGGCAGCGCTACCTGTGGGTCGCCCGCAGCGTCACCCGCAACCGCGGCGGCTACGGCGAGCCGGCGAAGACCTTCGCGATCGGTCTCGGCTGCGAGCTGCGGCACGCTCCCCGGCTGGTCTACGCGCGCGGGATGGCGCTCGACGACCCCAAGGCCGCCACCCCGATCGGGCCCGGCTGCCGCACCTGCGACCGGCCGCGCTGCCCGCAGCGCGCGACCGCGCAGATCGGCCGGCCGCTGGCCATCGACGAGGCGCGTAGCACCTTCGTGCCGTACTCCGTCGAGCCCTGACCGCCGCGCCGCGAGTCGTGGCGCCGGGACTTCACTGGCTTCGCTCCCGGTGGCCGCGTCCCGCCGAGGTTCGCGGATGGGACCCCGGCCAGCCTGGGCGGATGCCCGACGGTCTCCGCGCGGCCCCCTGCGCGCCATCGGCGAAAGGATATTCGCAGGTTTCACAGACCTGACCACGAGATTCGCGAAATTTTACTTCTTCGCTTTCTGGACCCGCTGCTCGGCCGCGTGCCAGAGTGGCCCCATCGCGCTGACAGCCTGCCTGGCACCGACCGGGACGCCAGGAGCGGGCGACGTCCACGACGCGGCGGACGATCCCACCGAGCGCATTTCCACAAGCATTCGCGGGGCCGGCCGACCATTCAATCCGTGGGCAGAAGATCGGGGTGAGCAGATGTATGGGACGGAAAGGGTCGGCGTGGTCGGCGCCGGCGTCATGGGTGCCGGCATCGCGGAGGTCTGCATCCGCGCGGACCTCGACGTGCTGGTCTGCGAGACGGACGACCAGACGGCCGCCGCCGGCCGGCGCCGCGTGCTGGAGTCGCTGGACCGGGCCGTGCGCCGCGGGCGGCTGACCCCGCACGAGCGCGACCGGGCCGCCTGGCGGCTGCGGTTCACCGCCGATCTCGCCGATCTCGCCGACCGCCAGCTCGTCGTCGAGGCGGTGACCGAGAGCGCGCCGCTCAAGCAGCGGATCTTCGCGGACCTCGACCGGATCGTCGAGGATCCGGACGCCCTCCTCGCGTCTACTACCTCCGCCGTCGCGATCATGAAGCTGGGCACGTCGACGAGGCGCGCGGCCAGGGTCGTCGGGCTGCGCTTCTTCAACCCGGTGCCGGTGATGCCGCTCGTCGAGGTGGTCAGCTCGCTGCTGACCAGCCCGGCCACCCAGGCCGCCGCCGAGGATTTCGTGACGAGGGCGCTCGGCAAGCAGGTGGTGCGCTCCACCGACCGGGCAGGCTTCGTCGTCAACGCGCTGATCATCCCGTACCTGCTCGGCGCGATCCGCATGGTGGAGTCCGGCCACGCGGGCGTGTCTGACGTGGACCGGGCGATGGTCCTCGGCTGCGCCCACCCGATGGGCCCGCTGCGGCTCGCGGACCTCATCGGCCTGGACAACCTGCAGGCCATCGCCCTGTCGATGTACGAGGAGCTGCGCGACCCGCAGTTCGCCCCGCCGCCGCTGGCCCGGATGGTCGACGCCGGGCTGCTCGGCGAGAAGTCCGGGCGGGGCTTCCACGTGCACCCCGGCCCGGACCCGTCCGCCGCGTCCCGGCTGCGGCGCGACGTCGAGCTCCGTGCCGGCTCCCGGTCCACGACCGCGCCGGGCCCGCGTGCCGCCTGGGACACGCTGGCCGGTTCCGGTCTCCGGCTGATGGTCTGACCAGGGGCCCGGCCGGGGTGTCCCGCCGGCCGGGTGCTCTCGGCCCGGGCAGAGAAACGCGACAGAGGGGAGATGGGTGTCGACATGATCGAGCACAAGGTGCGTGTCTACCGCAGCGAGGAGCGGCTGGGCCGCGAGGACCAGCTTGCCTGGAAGATCGCCGCGGTCGCGTCCGATCCGGTGGAGGTGACCGACGTCGTCGCCGAGATGGTCATCAACCGGGTGGTCGACAACGCCGGCGTCGCGGCCGCGTCGCTGGCCAGGAAGCCGGTGACGGCGGCGCGGGAGCAGGCGCTGCGGCACGCGCCGCCGGCCGGCCGCGCCGGTGCCACCGTCTTCGGCCTGCCGCCCGAGACCAGGGTCTCGCCCGAGTGGGCGGCCTGGGCGAACGGCGTGGCCGTGCGTGAGCTCGACTTCCATGACACGTTCCTGGCCGCCGACTACTCGCACCCCGGTGACAACATCCCGCCGATCCTGGCGGTGGCCCAGCACGCCGGGCTCGGCGGGCGCGAGCTGG
>NZ_CDXDOR010000057.1:0-8342 GCF_978021225.1 Frankia sp. CeTa3Moorea
TACCCCCACACCCACACCCACGCCCACACCCACGCCTACGCCTACGCCTACGCCATCCACATCCTCCGCGGGCCGGGAGACGGCGATGGCCTGCTCGTCGCTGATCGACCCCTCAAGGACGAGGCGGACGCGGCCGCGGCGCAGGTGGTCGAGGACGATCGCGGCCAACCGCGCCGCCTGCTCGGCGGCGCCCAGCTCACCCTGGTTGTGCCGCAGACAGGCGATCTTGGCGTGGACGGCCGCCTGGTAGGCAATGTAGTGATGGTCCAGCGACACCGGATGCGTCTCGGCGGAGAACTCCCGGTACCAGGCCAGGAACCGGCGCGCCTCGTCCGGCGCGCCGAGCCGCTCCAGGTCCATCGCGAGGCACGCGGCGTCGGCCAGCACGTCACCGATCCGGCCCTGCCGGTCGGACGCCAGGCAGTCGATCACCCGTACGCCGTCGGACAGGCAGAAGACGTGGTCGGCGATGAGATCGCCGTGACCGTCCCGGATCCGGCCGGCCCGCCGCCGCTCAGCCAGCAGCGGAGCCCGCCCGGCGAGGTAGCGCAGCGCGAGTCGCTCGATCTCGTCGACGACATCGGCGGCCAGGACCTCGCCGCGAAACGGCGCGACGGCGCGCAGCAGGTCCAGCCAGCGAGCCTGCATAGCCGCCAGGCTGCCCGCCGCACCGATCCGGGCCGAGGTCTCGCAGCTCTCGTGGAACGCCGCGAGTCGGCGCGCGAGGTCACGCAGCTGTGGATCGACCCACCCGCCCCGCTCGACCAGCGTCGTCAGTCGGCGCGCGACGGGCAGCCGACTCATGACGACCATGTGATCGCGCAGGAGGTCGGCCTCGTCGCGGACGTCCGCGACGGCGAGGTACACGTCCGGCGGCGGTGTCGTCAACGGTGCCCTGCCGGGACGGGCCAGCCGATCCGCCGGATGTCACGCCCGGATGGCCGTTCGGCCCTCATCGAGTGGGCCGAACGGCCGTGCCGAGTATGCGGGCGGCGACGATCGCGACCCGCTGCCGGCCCCGGGCCGGCAGACCCGCCGGGGGTCAGGCCTCGCGGAGGGACTCCAGGAAGAGCAGGGTCCGCGCGGCGACGCTGCGACGCCCCGGACCCGTCAGCACATCGTGGCCGCCCGGGACGACCACGAGCTCCGCCCGGGACGCGGTGCGCGTCGTCATCCGGATCAGGGGTAGCGGGCTGACCTCGTCCTGCGCACCGTGGATGAGCAGGATCGGGAGGTCGGGCAGGGCACGCGGCAACGGTTCCTCGATGGCCACCCCCGCGACGGGAACCTGCAGGAGCGGCAGGCCGACCAGGATCACACCGTCGGGGCGTACCGCAGGGGAGGCGGCCATCGCCAGCGCCGCGAGGGCCCCCGTGTCGGAACCGAGGAGGACGAACGGGACGCCCGGCACCCGGTTCTCGGCCACCGCGGGCACCCGGCGGCCACCGTCGGGAACGACGGTCACCAGGTAGCCGTCCAGCGCGAGCCGACCGGCGAGAAGGTGGAACGGGCCGGCCTGCTCACCGCGCCCGAGCAGCACCGCGACCACCGCGCGCACATATTCCCCGGGTGCCCCGCCGGAGGCGGGAGAGGCCGCCGGGAGCCGACGCGTCGACGGAACCGGGATCGCGGCCGGGACGGCAGTGGAGGCCGGAGAGACGATCGACGCCGGAGAGACGGTGGGTGCGGTGGGTGTCGCGGCCGGCCTGCCTGCGGTTGGCGCGACGGAGCTGCCCCGCTGCGGACCGACGATGGTGCGGGCGCGGGACTGCCTGCCCGCCGCGGACGAGGTGGGCGAGGCCATCCGTAGATCATCGACGGACAACTGAGTGGTCGGCGACGGCATCGGCGCCAGATCTCCTTCGGACGGAACGGATCGTCGCGGCAGGCGGGCCGGACGTGCCGCGGGCGCGGCGTCGAGGCGACATCAATCGTTGATCTCGCCTCGGAGACTCGGAGAGGGTTTGAAGACTCGGAGAGGGTTTGAAGAGTGGGAGAGGGAAGGTGTCCGGCCCGCCGATGATCGGTCCGATGGCCCGGCGACCGGAGTAACACGCGGCTGCCGCCCGCCACGAGGCGAGGACAACGGCGGCCTGGACCTCGCGGCGGCCGTGCTCGCGAGTCGTACGGGGTGACCAGCAGCGGCGACGGGTGGTTCTTCGACGGCGGTACCGCTGCGGTCGGTCTCGGGAGCCGGCCCCGGGAAACGACCACCTGCCGCACGTCGCCTGCCGGCGAACGTCAGGAGCCCACCGGGAGGCGGAGGATGCCGGACCGCTGGCCGCCCGCGGCCGGGACGGATCGCTCGGCTCGGGGCCGCCAGCAGATCAGCGACAACGTCGCCAGGACGACGGCGACGGGAGGATCTCGGACTGGCGTCGATCGGGCCGGAGCACGTCCACGAACATGCCTACTACCCTGCGTAGCGGGAAGGGAAGCCGTCAAGCCGTTCACGGTGTGTCGTATATCACTCCACGACACGCCGACCCGACGCTGACGTGACGTCGACCGAAAGGTGTCCGGTCGGCCAGACCGGCGGCAAGGCCAGCCGGGAAGCCGGCCGCAAAGCCGGTGACCGGACCTCGTGGACCCCGCCCCGAAACACCGGAAAATGACGACAAGGGCACCGCCGGAGGCGCTGCCCTTGTCATGATCCGTGCACATTGTTCGTGCACGTTTAATGATCAACTATTTCGGTTCTCCGGGCACGGTCCTGTGCGTCGGGGAACCAACCCGCACCACGGTCAGGCCGCCGCCGCGCCCTTGGCCTTCACGAAACGGGCAGCCACGTCGGCCCAGTTGACGACGTTCCACAGGGCCGCCACGTAGTCGACCTTGACGTTCTTGTACTGGAGGTACCAGGCATGCTCCCAGGCGTCGAACACGAGCAGCGGGGTGTTGCCCACGCCGACGTTGCTCTGGTGGTCGTACACCTGCTCGATGAGCAGACGCTGCGCGGTGGCGTCGTAAGCCAGGACACCCCACCCGGAGCCCTGCACCGTGGTGGTCACCGCGTTCAGTTGCGCCTTGAAGGCGTCGAAGGAACCGAAGTCGGCGGCGATGGCCTCACCGAGCGCACCGTCCGGCTTGTCCCCGCCGTCCGGCGAGAGGTTCTCCCAGTAGATCGAGTGGAGAATATGCCCGGAAAGGTTGAAGGCGAGCGTCTTCTCCAGGCCCACGATGGCACCGAAGTCGCCCTTGTCGCGCGCTTCGGCGATCTTCTCAAGAGTGTCATTGGCACCCTTGACGTAGGTCGCGTGGTGCTTGTCGTGGTGCAGTTCGACTATCTGCCCGATAATGGACGGTTCCAGAGCACCGTAGTCGTAGTTCAGGTCCGGCAGCGTGTACGTCGCCACTAGCGCACGATCCTTTCCATTCATAAGGAATTCATCCGAGGAGTCCCGTGCGGAGCTCTCGGAGGTCAGATGGGCGGTGCGGTGGAGCCGGCGGCCACCCGGAGCGGAGGGGGCGGACAGGACCCGGCAATGCTCATCGGCCCTCCCCCTCCTCTCCCGCGGCACCGCCTCGACGGCACCCTGTGGACGGTCGGCTTCGCTGCTGCAATCCTCCGCGTGATCCCCCCGACTGGACACTATCGCCAGTCGGATGGGGCTTGCATGGCGAGACCCGACACCATGACACTCAAAGGATCGACCCGCTCGCACCGCTAACAACAGTGCGTAACGGCAAGGAAACGAAAACGGGATTACTCCGCCATTCCTCGCCACCGCCCATTACCTTCCGCTACTCCTCATGGATCTGTTGGGCGAGGTAATGGGCCGCACCAAGCTGGGAGATCAACTCCAGCTGGGCGTCGAGCCAGTCGATGTGCTCCTCCTCGGAGACGAGGATCCGCTCGAGGAGCACGGCCGATCCGACGTCGCCCCGCTCCCGGCAGAGTGCGACCCCCCGGCGCAGCAGGTCAACCGCCTCGAACTCCCCGGACCGGTCCACCTCGAGCTGCTCGGGCACCGTCTCCCCGATACGCAGCGTGTGCAGACGCTGCAGGTTCGGCAGACCGCCGAGATACAGCACCCGCTCGATGAGCTGATCCGCGTGCTTCATCTCGTCGATCGACTCGTGATAATAGTGCTCGGCGATCCGCCGATATCCCCAGTTACGTTGCATACGACTGTGCAGAAAGTACTGGTTGATGGTCGTGAGCTCGTTCGTCAGCACACTGTTCAGAATTTCGATGATTTCCACGTCACCACGCGTCACCATATGACCTCCACCTCCTGTCGGACATCGCCGGCCGGATGCCGTTCGTCATCATACCGAGGGAGTGCCCCGTCCCGCACCGCTTGATCGACCCGCCGTGGCGCCTCAACCAGCGGCGATGGCCTCCGACGGTCCGCGCGAGCCGACAGGCGGAACCTCCAGCGGACAGCACATCACACGGATACGGATTTCGCAGCGAACCTGAACCCGCGCCCCTCACATCCGCATGAACGTAAATGCAGGTAAGGTTTACTGTAAGGTAGAAATCCCGCACGGAGGAAGCGTGCGGGCAGCGTGCGACGGACCCTCATAATCATGGCGTCATTTCCCCGCGACGACTTCGTGCCGACCCGGCGAGCCCCTGCCGGCACGCTTCCGGCAGTCGGTTCAGTGCCGGCGGTGGCGGGTCAGTGGCGGCGGTGGCGGTCAGTGGCGGTCCCGGCGGCGGCGTCTCACCACATGGACGACGACGAATCCCCCCCGGCCGGAGTACTCGATCTGCGCGAGCTCCCCCGAGCTACGCCCCATGAGGTTGCCTATCTTGAACGAGGAGACCACCCGGGTACGCATGCCCGCCGTCCAGGCGACCGCGGCATCCCGGTCGACGCAGACCGGCTCGTCCGTCGACAACACCAGGGGAGCGCCCAGGCACAGCACGGCGACGCCGCCGCTGCCGGAAACCTCGGTGTTGAAGATCCCACCGGCGATCATGGCGCCGATGCGACCGGACGTCGTGGTGATCTTGTAGCGGATGCCGGACTCCAGCGCGAGCAGGCTGCGGCCGTTGACCGTCAGGCTGTCGTTGTCGAACGTGAAGACCGAGATGTGGCTTCCGGACTCAGCGAACCAGACGGTTCCGTGGCCGGCGACCCTCATCAGGTCCTGGCCCTCACCGGTAACCGCCCGCCGCAGGAATCCACCGACTCCCTGGCCCTTGTAGGCGAAGTCGACGCGGCCGCGATAGGCCACCATGGCTCCCTTTTTGGCGTACATCTCGCCGCCGTCGAGGCGTACCCGGCAGCATGCGATCGCCCTCTTCCAAGGCGAACGGGGGCCCGCGGCGGGGCCCCCGCGAAGGTCGCGAGTGGCTGGCTCATGGCCTCCATTCAACGCCCATCCACACCCGTTCGGGCCACACCGGTGGGAATACCGACGGGAGTATGGCGGGTAGACCGGCACCCGCCCGTCAGAGCAACATCAGCAGCATCGCGCCGGCCATGACCAGTCGGGACGTGGCCGATATCACCGGCGGCGTGTGGGTCACCCAGCCCGGCCTGACCCTGCGGACCAGCGGGCCACCGATAGCAGCCAGCACCGCCACAGCGAAGATCACCGCGAACCAGTCGGTCAGATTCGTCAGACCGGTCGAATCACCGACCGGCCACCTGTCCGCTCGGGCCATGCACGCCATCGCCAACCCCTCGATGACGAGCATCGAGCAGCAGGACCACCGCGACGGCTCGCAGGTCGGGTCCGTCAGGACAAGGAGGAAGAAGACGCCGGCCAGCGCCAGATAAGCGACGGCGAACACCACCGACGACGTCATCCAGCGTGGGCCGACGAACATGACGGCCATTCCCGCGGCCACCACCGTGTGCCCAATCTCGGCCGGTGGGTACACGGCCCTCCGCCGGGCTCGCACAAGCGCGCCGGCGAAACGTCCGGCGTGGAACATCGCCAGCAACGCGCAGGCGACCGCGGCAACGACGGCCACCGCCTGTGGTGGGGCCAGTGCGTGCGCCACTGCCGGGTGGTGGTGTGTCACCGATCCGCGGGTTCCCGTCCAGGCTCCCGTCCAGTTACGGTACGTCGCACGTCAGCTCACGCCCAGGGCGAGTTCGGCGTCGACCAGTGCGGTGATGCTGCCGGCACGGGCCTCGTCGACGATGGCCTGGAGCTGTTCGACACTCATCTGGATCCGCTGGCCGAAGTCATCGGTCAGCACGATGCGCCGCTCCGCCGGAGCCTCGTGGTCGACGAAGAGCTCCGGGCAACCACAGTTGCATTTTCCGCAAAAGGTCAAAATGTGACGTTCGCGAGTAGATCCGGACATGCCGTCTCCCGGGGTAGCGGACCAATCAGGAATATCAGTCTAAGATCCTCTCAGGGAAACGTCTGCGCGTTTACCGGATTCCGGGGGAACGGACACGGGGCGCGGTCAGGGGGCCCGCAGTCAGGGGGCCCGCAGTCAGGGCGCCCGCAGTCAGGGCGCCCGCAGTCAGGGCGCCCGGTCAGGGGCCGGGGGACCCCCGGCGGAGTCGTCCGGCAGCCCACCCACGACACCACCGGACGCGCCACCACCACCCACGACACCACCGGACGCACGGTCGCCGGTCACGCCAAAGGCCCCGGGCCCCATGTAGGGATACACGTGGTCGGCAGGCGGAGCGAGATTCTCCTTGATCACCCGTGGGCTAACCCAGCGCAGCAGGTTCTGCGCGGAACCGGCCTTGTCGTTGGTGCCGGAACGGCGAGCTCCGCCGAACGGCTGCCGGCCGACCACGGCCCCGGTCGGCTTGTCATTGATGTAGAAGTTGCCAGCCGCGAAGCGCAGCACGTGTTCGGCGCGGGCGATCGCCGAGCGGTCGGTCGCGACGACGGCACCGGTGAGCGCGTAGGACGAGGTCCGGTCGATCAGTGTCAGCACGTCGTCCCAGGCCCCCGGCCGGTTGTCGTCGTAGACGTGAACCGACAGGATCGGGCCGAACAGCTCGCGGGTGAACCACTCCCGCCCGGGATCGGTGCCGAGCAGCACCGTCGGCCGGACGAACCAGCCGACAGCGTCGTCGCACTGTGCCCCGGCGAGAACGGTGACGGTCGAATCGCTGGCAGCACGGGTGCACGCGGCGGCCAGGCGATCGTAGGCGCGCGCATCGATGACCGCACCGGTGAAATGGTCGAAGTCGCTGACGTCCCCCACCGACAGTGCCTCGGTCGCGGCGGCGAGTTCGGCGTCCAGGCGCCGCCACAGGCTTGCGGGCAGGTACGCTCGGGAGGCCGCCGAGCATTTCTGACCGCTGTACTCGAAGGACCCCCGCAGCAGCGCGGTACGCAGCACGTCGACGTCGGCCGAGGAATGCGCCACCACGAAGTCCTTGCCACCGGTCTCCCCGACGATCCGCGGATAGGAACGGTAGCCGTCCAGGTTCTCGCCGACCGCCCGCCACAGCCGGGCGAAGACGGCGGGAGAACCGGTGAAATGAACGCCGGCCAGATCCGGGTCGGAGAACACCACGTCGCTGACCGGTTCACCCGAACCGCCGACGAGGTTGATGACGCCGGGAGGCAACCCCGCCGATTCCAGCAGCCGCATCAGGAAATGCGCGGCAAACGCCTGCGTGGGAGCCGGCTTCCAGACGACGGTGTTCCCCATCAACGCCGGCGCGGTCGCCAGGTTCCCGGCGATGGCGGTGAAGTTGAACGGGCTGACCGCGTAGACGAATCCCTCCAGCGGACGCAGATCCAGCCGGTTCCATTCCCCGGCCCCGCTGGCCGGCACGTCGGCCAGCAACTCGGCGGCGAACATCACGTTGAACCGCCAGAAGTCGATCAGTTCGCAGGCGGCGTCGATCTCCGCCTGTTGGCAGGTCTTCGACTGGCCCAGCATGGTGGCCGCGTTCAACGTGTCCCGCCACGGGCCGGAGAGGGCCTCCGCGGCGCGCAGGAGCACCGCGGCCCGTCCCGCGAAACCCAGATCCCGCCAGCCGGGGGCGGCCTTCTTCGCCGCGGCGACCGCCTCGGCCGCGTCCGCGTGGGTGCTCTCTCGCAGCGTTCCGAGCACCCGCCGGTATGCATGAGGCTGCACGACGTCGCGGGCCGGGCCGCCGCCGAGATGCTGGTGTCCCCCGATCGTGTTGGTCAGCTCGATATGCTCACCGCCCAGCCGGAGCAGGGCCCGCCGCAGACTGGCACGTTCCGGGCTACCCGGGGCGTAGGAACGGACCGGTTCGTTACGCGCAACCGGAACCGTCACCGGTCCGGTCGCCACGCGCTCTGCTTCGTCCCGCCGCACGCTCCGTCCCCCGTCCAGCCTGCCCGCGTCTCAGCCGGCCCGCATCCCAAACCCGCCCATAATCCCAGGCCCGCCCATAATCCCAGGCCCGCCGTATCCCAGGCCCGCC
>NZ_CDXDOR010000057.1:8494-15258 GCF_978021225.1 Frankia sp. CeTa3Moorea
CCCATAATCCCAGGCCCGCCGTATCCCAGGCCCGCCGTATCCCAGGCCCACCGCATCTCAGGCCCACCGCATCTCAGGCCCGACTCCGGAGCGCGCGAGCGGCGAGCAGCAGGTTCGTGGGTCTCTCCACCAGCCGCCGGGTCAGGTACGGCACGCAGTCCGCCCCGTAGGGCACATACACCCGCACCGTGGCCCCGGTCGACGCCAACCGCCGCTGCTCGACCGGGCGTACCCCGTACAGCAACTGGTATTCGAAGGTCGCGGGCAGGCGTCCCACGTGCTCGGCGAACCGGCCGGCGAGGTTCAGGAGGGCGGGGTCGTGAGTGGCAATCATGGGATAGCCCGATCCGGTGAGCAAGATTCCCAGACAGCGGGCGTACGCGGCGGCGACAGCCGGACGTCCCTGGTGGGCTACGGCGGGCGGTTCGCGGTAGGCGCCCTTGCACAGCCGCACCCGTGACCCGGCGGTGGCGAGGTCACGGCAGTCCGTCTCGGTGCGCAGAAGCTGCGCCTGCAGGACGGCGCCGACGGAGGGGAAGTCCCGACGCAGCTCCACCAGGGTGTCCAACGTCGAGTCCGTGGTGGTGTGATCCTCCATGTCCAGGGTGACCGTCGCGTTCGCCGCCGCTGCCCGCGCGCAGATCTCGGCGGCGTTCTCGTACGACAGCTTGCGGCCGTCGCGAGGCACGGCCTGACCGAGCGCGGACAGCTTCACCGAGACGTCGAGACCGGCGGCGATCCCCGCGCGGTCGGCGAGGTCGAGCAGCCCGAGGTAGGCCAGCAGGGTGTGGGCCGCGTCCTCCGCACGGGTGATGTCCTCACCGAGCAGATCCACCGTCGCCAGGAGGCCGAGGTCCGCAAGTCCGGCTACCGCGGCGGCCGCGTCCGCGTCGGACGGGCCGGCGACAAAGCGATCGATGATCCCCCGGGCAAGGGGGGTACGTGTGACGAGCGCGCGGGTGAGCGGATGGCGGGACACGGGAGGCATCAGCTTTTGGATCATATCGATCGTCCCCTGAGGCGACGTGACAGAATAAGCGTGATCCGAAGCTTCACGTAAGCTCGATGCTCTGTCCAGCCTAGCGGCGCGGAATGCCGCGCCGGCTCAGAGCGCGCCGGCTCAGAGGCGACGCAGGCCGGCGAGTACCCGGTCGAGCAACTCGAGCTGCGGGGCTCCCGTCGGCATGGTGAGCTGGGAGATCTCCACCAGGCGGTCCGCCGCCGCGTCGGCGACGAGCACGCGGACGACGCCCACAGGCAAACGCAGCTCGGCCGCGATCTCGATCACCGACTGAGGCTGCACGCACATCGCGACGATCGACTTCTGTTCGAGAAGCAGGACCGGCAGCCGCCCGCGGCCGAGCGGTGTCGTGGTCACCATGGCCTCGAGCGCCAGCAGACGGGACGGGCGCGCCCGGCCGCGGGTCGCCGTGTACGGCCGCACGAGCTCGCCCGACGGCTCCACCGCGTCCCCGTTCACGTGGTCACCTGGTCACCTGGTCATGGGGTATGGGGTCATGGGGTCATGGGGGATGTCACTTGGTGGGCACCTGGTCACACATTTTCGCGGCGGGCCGGGGTGAGCGCCTCCCGGGTCCGGGCGACGAGCACCGTCATCTCGTACCCTACGAGCCCGATATCGCAGGTGTTGGTGGCGAGCACGGCCAGGTAGGACCCCTCCCCGACGGCCATGAGCAGCAGCGAGCCCTGGGCCATCTCGACGATGGTCTGGGTGACGTGGCCGCCGTCCACGAAGTCGGCGGCGGCCAAGGTCAGGCTGAACAGACCGGACGCGAGGGAACTCAGCCGTTCCGCCCGCTCACGCGGGAAACCAGTGCAGACGGCGAGGAGATGCCCGTCCGAGGACGCGACGATCGCATTGGCCACACCGGGCACGAAGTCGACGAAGTTGTTGACAAGCCAGTCGAGCGAGGGATTCTCGGGATCCGCGTGGGTCACGTGTCCTCCAGACTATGCGAATCAGGGGGTGCGAATCAGGGAGTGCGAATCAGGCGGTGCGGTGTCCGCGCGCAGGCAGGAGGGGTGCGGATGGTCATCCGTCGCTGCCAGGCTCGTCAGGGGTCTCCCTTGACACCACGAGCATGGTGAACGCCTTCGTACAGTCGGCTCAGGCGGCCGCGGATCCGTTCGGGCGCCACCGTCTGCTGTTCCGGGGCCGGCGTGAGCGCCGCTGCCGGGCCGAAAAGGTCAGGGCCGGCATCGGGGGGGCGAGCGGTCGCGGACCTGGACGGGGGCGTGCCCAACGGGTCCGGACCGAGGAGCCCGTGGGTCTGCGGGGCGCGGATCGGCAGCCCGGAGGGGGTCCTGGGACCGTCTGGCCCGATGGGGGGATGGTCACTCACCGCCGCTTCGCCCGAGCCCGATACCCCACCGACGGTTACCGCCCCGCCCGACCGCGCCGCCCCACCGGCCGCTGATGGCTCGAGGGACGCGGGTGGCTCGAGGGACGCGGGTGGGATGCGCGCCGCGGAACGCGACGGTGCCGGATCTCGCGTGAACCAGTTGAACTTCTCCTCGGAGGGCTCGGGGGGCTCAGGCGGCCGCGCCGCGGCGGCGCGCATCCTTCTGTCCGCCCCACGCTCGCGCCGACGACGGAGCGCGGCCACCGCCTCCTCGATCGGAGGCAGGACGGCCCCGCCCTCCGATCCCGTGACGGCGCCCAGACGCGACTCGCCACCGGCCTCGGCCACGGTGGGCGAGTCGGCGTCGTCGGCGAGCTCGTCGACGACGCCAAGATCGACACCGCGCGGCCGGAACCACTCCTCAGTCGGCGTGTAGGAGGTGTAAGAGCCGAGACCGGCCGGCGGCGTATCGGGACCGCCGAGCGACCCCGCAGGCCCCACAGAACCGGTAGGCCCCACAGAACCGGTAGGACCGGTAGGACCGTGACCGTTCAGGTCCGTCGCACCGGGAGCCGCCAGGCCGGGAGCCGCCAGGCCGTTGCCACGAGGCGCGGTGCCACGAGGCGGAGTGCCCGCGACGAGCAGCACGGCAGGCAGATGGACGAGCGCGCGAACCCCGCCGGTATCCGAGCGTGCCAGCCGCACCGCGATGTCGTGCCGCGCGGCCAGGCGGGCCACGACGAACAGGCCGAGGCGTTGGGCGATCGAGAAGTCGAACACCGGAGGCTCGGCCAGCCGCTGGTTGGCTGCGGTCAGCTCCTTCTCCGACATCCCGAGGCCGGCGTCGTCGATGATGATGAGCAGTCTGCCGTCGTCGAGGCGGGACGCGGCGAGGTCGACCGCGAGGTATGGCGGGGAGAACTGGGCGGCGTTCTCCAGTAGCTCGGCGACGAGGTGGACGACGTGGTTGACGGAGTCGGCGGCAACCTGCACCTCCGGCACCTCGATGATCTGGATCCGTTCGTACTGCTCGATCTCGCCGATCGCGGCCTGCAGCACGTCACCCAGCGGTACCGGACCCACCCGGCGCCGGCCCGGTCCAGCCCCCGCGAGCACGAGCAGGTTCTCGCTGTTGCGGCGCATCCGGGTCGCCAGGTGGTCGAGCTTGAACAGGTTCTCCAGCTGGAGGGGGTTCTCCTCGGTGGCCTCCAGCCGGTCGATGAGCGCGATCTGCCGTTCAATGAGGCTCTGGCTGCGCCGGGACAGGCTCAGGAACAGGGTGTTGACGTTGCGCCGCAGGCCGGCCTGTTCGGTAGCCAGCCGCACCGCCTCGTGCTGCAGCTCGTCGAAGGTGCGCGCGACCTCGCCGATCTCGTCACGGGAGTCGATGGCGATGGCGATGGACCGGATCGTCGTGTCGACCTGGTCCGGGTACGCGGTTTGCAGCTGCTCGATCAGGTGGGGAAGGCGCTCGTGGGCGACGTCGAGGGCGCCCGTCCGCAGTCTGCGCAGGGGGCCGGTCATCGTGCGCGCGATCGCCAGCGTCCACACGATCGCACCGACCATGATAGTGATGATCAGCGCGCCGAGGATGGCGGTCCGCTCCCAGGCGGTGGAGCGCAGCTCGCTCGCGGACCCGATGACGTTGTCGAGCAGTCCGGTCTCGACGGTGCGCAGCAGCTCGATGTGGGTAGTGCTGGCCGCGAACCACTGGTCGGGATCGATGCCGAGGTCGGGCAGTCGCTGACGCTGGACGGCACGGTCGGGGGTGCGCTTGACCGTCAGCAACGCCTGACCGTTGACGATCTGATCGTAGCGGATCCGGTCGCTGGGGCGGGCTGCGGCGCGGAACGCGTCCTCGGCCGTCTGTTCCTCGGCGAGAAGACCGGACATCCGTTCGGCGGCGCCGAACTCGAACCGGCCGGTGAGGGCCGTGGCGTAGAGCTGACCGCGGATCTGGGAGTTGATCTCCTTGATGGTCGACAGGTCATTGAGGACCATGGTGGAGTAGCGGAGCTCGTCGTCGTTCCTGTCCTGCCCGATCCGGCGGTCGAAGGCGAGCAGGCGGCTGATCGTGGTCGAGTACTCGCTCAGGATCGCGCCGATGGGCAGCTTCCCGCCCCGGACGGCCTGGCGCAGCGCGGGCAGTGCGGCGATGCTCTGCCGCACCTGCGCGGACAGCGGGGAGGCCCCTCGGCCGAGACGGCCGGAGGAGGACCTTAGCGAGGCCTGGAAACGGGTCAGCGCCTTGTCCACAACACGCTGCTCGGTGTTCAGCCGGTCGGCCAGCGCCCTGCTGGTCGGGTTGGCGCCACGCCCACTCATGATGAAGCCCGCGGCGAGATCCCGCTCGAGCTGCATCTCGTGCACCGCCGCGGTCACGTCCCGGCCGAGCTTCGCCTCGGTCACCCCGTGACCGTAGCTGGCGGCGTCGGACAGCCAGGTCACGCCGGCGAGAATCGCCACCGCCAGGAAGGCCGCCATGGGCACCGCCAACGCCGCGAAGAGCTTCCCGCGCACGGGGAGGTCGTGCAGGCGCGGCCGCCGCCACGGACGCGATCGGAACTCCCCCGCCCCGGTCATGGCCGCGGCGGCGGTCGGAGCCGTGGCGGTCGAGGCGGTCGGAGCCGTGGCGGTCGAGGCCCCCGCCGAGTGCCGCCGACGCCGCACCGGGGATGGCTGCTCCCGGTCCCCGGGTGTGCCCGCGCCACGATGCCGGCCCTCGACAGAGGACCCCGGCGGGTCATCCGTCGCGACCCGCCTTCTTCCCGGCTGGACCACGAGATCGGTACCTCTCGCCCTCTCGGATCGCCCTCTGGAACTGTCCCGCCAGGCCAGTCCCGGCCCCGGCCGGCAAAGACTATGCCTTGGCCTGCAAAGACTATGCCTTGGCCTGCAAAGACTATGCCTTGGCCTGCAAAGACTATGTGGGCGCCCGATGCCGCCGCCGGTGGGGTCGCCTGACGATCGGCCCCGTCAATCACCCGCGCTGCCGGGCAGCCCGGCTGCGGTTGTTGCCCGACAAGCAACTAGTGTCGCCGCTGGCCACTGCCAGCTTTCACTCCTCACCGAGCCGGGCATGCGGGGAGCGCGATGATCCACGGGTTTCGAAGCACGGTCGCGGGCCTTGCGTTTCTCTCCGTAGTCGCGCTGGCCGCCTGCGATGGCGGTGGCAAAGCCGAGCCGGCCCGAGTTTCCGGCGAGGTCAAGATCGGACTGCTCGCCCCCCTGACCCATGGCAATCCCGAAACGGGGCGTGACGCACAACGCGGAGCAGAGCTCGCCAGCCGTCTCATCAACGCCGGCGAAAGCTGGGCGAGCGACGAGACCAGAGGCGTCTGGGGGCCATCCGGCCGGGCCCACCTTTCTGTTGTGACATTGGACACAAGCAGCGATCCGCACCAGGCCGCGGACGTCACATCACGCTTAGTGACCAACCACGGTGTCGTAGGCATCGTCGGCGCGTTCACCCCGGACGCCACCCTGGAAGCCAGCCAGCGGGCCGAACGCCTGCAGATCCCGTTCGTCAGCGGAGGCCCGCCGCTGACGGCGCTGACCGAACGTGGGCTGAGCTGGTTCTTCCGGATCGGACCCGACGCGGCCGACTACGGCGGCACCTTCCTGTCCCTGCTGCGTGACGCCGAGCAGCCGGGCCAGGAGCGCCGACGCGTCGCCCTGCTTTACACCAACGACGCCACCGGCCTCGATATGCAGGCGACTGTGGCAGAGCGCGCCGAGGAGACCGGTTACCCGGTCGTGGCGAGCGTGGCCTACCAGCCGGGTACAGGCCAGCCGGGTACAGGCGATCTGGCCGCCGCCGTCGGCGCCTTGCGAACCGCTGCACCCGACGTTGTACTGACGAATATTTCTCCCAGCCAGGGAGAAATTCTGGGAAACACTTTCCGGGATGGTGGGTACATACCACCCGCGGTTGTCGTGTACGGCGACCCGGCGGAGGCCGCCCGACTCGCCGCGGTTCCCGAGTTCGCCGATCGGGTCAGCCGTCAGGTCGCCTGGTCGATGCCCATCGCCCGGGCCAATCCGCTGGCCGCGAGAGTAATCGACCGCTATCTGCACGATTTCGGGGCGCCGATGACCGAGGATGCGGCCGAGGCCTTCACCGCCGTGACCACGATCGCGCAGGCAATCGATGACGCGGGCAGTGCGGATCGTGAACTGGTCCGCTCCGCGTTGACCGCCCTGAATCTACCCGCGAGTTCGACCATCATGCCGTGGAACGGCGTCCATTTCGACGGAACCCACCAGAACACACTTTCCGCAACAGCGATCGAACAGGCCACCGGTACGACGTTCAGAACCGTCTACCCCCGCGACCTGGCCACGACGACGGTCAGGTGGCCCGCGCCGGGGACGGCCGTGACGACTGTCGGACATCCGTCA
>NZ_CDXDOR010000057.1:15605-18081 GCF_978021225.1 Frankia sp. CeTa3Moorea
CAGTGGAGCACGAATAAATGTTACAAAACGACCGTTGCGGCTACCATGGCGAAGATAGAGTCCCGCGCTCCATCGACATCGCCGGACGGATCAGCGAAGCTAGGTAACCAGACTTCCGTGGCGGACCGATTCTAGGGATGTGCTAAAATGAGAGACGGCCAGGTCACCGCAATCGAGCCCGTTTTTCGTAGGTCCTCATATTGCCAGGACCGAGGCTGTGTAGAAGTTGCCGTCGAGGCGGGCGCGGTGCTGGTCCGCGACGGGAAGAACCCGGATCAACCCGCCCTGCGATTCTCGGCGGAGGAGTGGGCCGCCTTTACGGCTGGAGTGCGCGCAGGCGAGTTCTGACAACCGCACCGGAGCCGCGTCGATTCATAGTGTGGCCCCCACAGAACCCGTCGCTCGGCGTCCCGGCTTCCTGTTACACTCCTCGCAACTGCAGGTGGCAACGAAGGAGCTGGGTCGCAGAGAATGTTGGCGTGGGGTCAGCATCGTGACCGCGCCTCGATGGCGGGTGGAATGAGTGGGGGTGATTCCGGCGCGGTCCGATGGGGCGTGTCTGATGGAACCTCGCGCTCCAGCTCGCAATGATCGTCTGGGTGCCGCCAACCGGATGGTTTTCGGCGGTAACCGCAGCCGGCACAGCGGTGTACGAAATCGCTCTCGCCGAGCCGCCTCTCATCGTTGTCGTACACGTACTTATGATCACCGCGATCGGCATCCCGCCTGGAGCCAGGAGTACTGCCGGGCGCGTGGGTCGACTACTGCCGACCGCCATTTGGTGGTCGATTCCGTTACTTGCCACGCTCGTCCAGCTTGTGCATGTCCGGTACGGAGACACGTGGGACCTCATGTTCATCTCCGGGCTGACTGCCTTGGTCGTCGGCGTGGCCCTCACGGAGACGATTCCGGAGAGGTTCACCGAGGCACTCGGTCGGGTCTGTGACCGGCGGGTTCTGTTTCTGACGCCTTCCCAGCAGCGGGCGGTGGTGGACAGGATCAGCCGGCGGGCCCGCCGGTACGAGCGGGTCGGTGCTGTCATCGTCGGATCAGCCGTCTTTATAGGTTGGGTGGTATTTCTACTGACCGATCCGCAGCCGGTCTACGGCGACCGTCACCGGATCTGGGCGGTGCTGATGGAGACGTTCGCCGCGGCGATCGCGGGCTCCCGCCTTGGTCGAATGGCTGCCTACGGAGGCTACTGGCGGGCAGTGCACGAGGAACAGGCTCGGCTACTCGTCAGGGAAAACCATCCCGACGGCGTCGGAGGTCTCAGTCCGTTAGGAAGGTTTTGCTTCTATCAGTCACTGGTTGCAAGTATCCCAGCATTCTTCCTGGCGTCGTGGTGGTTTCTGATCCCTCTGTTGCCCGCCTATGCGGCGTGGCGGAATGTTTACGTCGCACTGCTGCCATTAGCAATCTTGTTCGAGATCCTGGCATTTCTGGTTCCGATGCTGGCGGTACATGCGGCGATGCGACAGGAAAAGCGTCGACTGCTGCGGTGGGCGGACCGGACATCGACGACGATCGATCGGCTGAATCGGAGACGGGCATCTTCGATGCTGACAGCGGACGATCGGGCTGAACTGGCCGATCGGCTGGCTGTGCTCATGGAACTACACGGCCGGTTGGAAAGGATGCGGACATGGCCAGCGGACACCGGTGTGCGTCGCTGGTTCAGTTTGAACAATGCCTTGGCGTTCCTGCCCATGGTCGGCTTCTTCTTGGAGAGCGGCGGGATCTGGCAGCCGCTTATAGACATCGCAGGCGCGTTGCGCCGGTAGCACGCCCAGCCAGCCTGGTTCTATAACATCCAGGAGGATCGGGCGCACGACAGAGGATCGGGCGCACGACAGAGGAGCATGATGTCGGCCATTTCTCCGATCTTGTCCGGCAGGCGTCTGGCTTCGCACGCCTCGGTCTAGCTGATCGGCGGGGGTCTGTGTGGCGGGCCGCCGCCAGCGCTGTTTTGACCGGCGTCGGTGTCGGTGTGGGTCAGCGGCTGACGACCGTGCTGCCGCGACGGTGACAGGCGTCGTGAGGACCCTTCTCCGACCAACGAGCGCCGCAGCGGACGACGGGGGACGGGAGTGCGTCCCGCTCCGGTGTGGAGCCGCCGGACGTCCGCCCGGCGTGAGGAGGAGCTGCTGACACCGACCTGAAGTTGATCTGAAGATAGTTGTGGAACAACGCTATCCAGTCGGCCAGTACGAACGCGCATGGTGGCGGCGTGGCGTGGGCGCGCCACGCCGGGTGGGCGAATCAACGTCGGCGAAAGCTGGGCGGGCAACGAGACCGGAGGTGTCTGGAGGCCATCCGGCCGGGCCCACCTTTCTGCTATGACATTGGACACAAGCAGCGATCCGCATCGACGTTCAGAACCGTCTACCCCCGCGACCTGGCCACGACGACGGTCAGGTGGCCCGCGCCGGGGACGGCCGTGACGACTGTCGGACATCCGTCATCGGGGGCGACC
>NZ_CDXDOR010000057.1:18467-28792 GCF_978021225.1 Frankia sp. CeTa3Moorea
CCACCGGATGGACCGGCCCCGCACCCCGGCAAGGCGGGCGAAGGCCGCGGAGAATGCGGCTAGCGGAGCGCGCCGGGAGATCGCGTCGACCCGCCGGATCGCCGGACCGAGCGGGTTGCGGAACGGCGAGCACACCGCCTGCCACACTGGGCTCGGCGCCGTGGCCGCGGCGGTGAGGTCGGACCGCGCCGGGAAGTCGGACTGCGCCGGGAAGTCGGCACGGGCCAGATAGGCGTGGTGCACGTCACCGGACAGCACGATCACGCTGGCCGGCGCCGGACCGCGTTCCCCCGCCGAGATAGACCGAAGCAGCTCCGCCATCGCGGCGAAGGAGGAGCCGAAGGCCGACCAGTGTTCGAGGTCGAGGGCTTGGCGGACCCGCTCGGCCACGGCCGCGGCCCGTCGGCCCCACCGCCCGCCCGCAATCAGCTCGCTGGCCGCCTCGACGTTGTGGATCGTCGGTGTCAGCAGGAACGGGACGGAGGTGCCGAGCAACAGGTGATCCACCTCGCCGTCGTGCAGGGTCTGTTCCCGCACCCACTCCCACTCGACGGCGTCGATCATCGCCCGCGAACCGTCGGGGGACACCACCCGTGCACACCGGGAGTCGATCACGATCAGCCGGGTCCGGCCGAGGTCCCATCGGAAACTCCATCGCACCGCCCGGCCGGCCGGTTCGCCGTGGCCCTCAGGCTGGGCACCCTCAGGCTGGGCGACGGCACGGGGACCGACCCGGCCGTCGGCCGCGGCGGTTCGCCCCGCGGTCACGTCGGGGTGGTCTGCCGCCTCGTCAGCCCGTCGGGCGAACGCGCGCAGCACCTGCTCCGCCACGCTGCCGGCCACGCTGCCGGCCACACTGTCGGCCACGTTGGCCGGGGCGGCCCCGCCCTCGGGCACTGCGGGGGTTCCCGCCTCGACCACGGCCCGGAACACCGGATCACACTCCCGGACGGCCGGGGCCAGGTTACCGAGGTGCTGGTAGAGCCAGTAGGCCATGATCCCGCCGGTGACGCGTGCGTCCCACCACGGCGCGGCCCTAATCTCCGTACGCCATGCCGCGGAGATGTTCCAGTCGTCTCGCACATCATGATCGTCAAAGATCATCGCCGTCGGGACCGTTGACAGTAACCAGCGGATGTCCGTCTGCGACCACGCCTCCTGGTACAGCCAGGTGTACTCCTCGAAGTCGGCGATCTCCTCCCCCGGCGGGACGGTGACATCCCGCCGGTCACGAATCCGCGCCGCCGTCTGCGAGGAGACATGATCGGCATAGACCTGGTCACCGAGCAGAAGCAGGACATCCGGCCAGGAGGCGGGGTCGTGCGCGGGCAGTTCCAGGGCGAGGGCGTGCAGCGCGTCCGTGCCGAGTCCACGGCTGTCCTGATCGGCGTTCAGGGTGTACGGCTGCTCCTGCGGCGCGGTCACCCGGCAGGAGCCGAAGACCAGCCGCAGGGGCCCCTCGTCCTTGACGGGACGCAGCAGGCTCGGCGGCCTGCCCGGCTCCGGCCAGACCCGCACCGCGCCGTCGGTGGGCGGCTCGGACCCGACCGCCGGCCCTCCGGGCCCGGGACCCGTCAACCACACCTCGTCCGTCAACCACACTTCGTAGGGAACCGGCTCTCCCGGCGTCAGGCCTTCGACCACGACGACTGCGTAGTGGTGCCCGGCCACCTCGAAGGTACGGGCCTGCCCAGCCGGCGGGCCGAACGTCGCACGTGCGAGTGCGCCGCGCGGGACCCGGACCTCGACATCACAAGCAGCGTCGGTCTCCATCCACAGAGTGACGCGCGTTGCCTCGGTGTGCCGGTGGATGGGGCCGAGGAGCAAACGAGTCATTCGCCCACTCTCGTCCAACGAGACGAACGCACGTCCGGCTATCGCACGGCATGGACAGCGTGTTACTTAACGACCACACTCGGCTGATCGCCTTCAGGCGACGGCGCCACGCGAGCCACTCCAGGAAGTCGGACGACAGGCTCGTCGTGTAGCGCCGTTCACGGCAGCGCGAGCGAAGATATTCTGGAGATTTTTGAGCTGGGCCTTAAAACTCGGACCTTCCTTCCTTCAGCTATGAGCCGGTCTATCCAACTGTTGCCGCACGGAGGAGGTCGAAGGTATGTCGGCTGTAGGGGTTGCGTCGGGGTGTCTGGTCGGAGTCGACCCAGGGCGGGGGGATGAATTCGGGCCGGCGATCGTGGCCGATTCGGACGATCCAGCCGTGGTGGTGGATGAGCCTATGATGATATCCACACAGCAGTACCAGATTGTCGAGTGAGGTTCTTCCACCGTCTATCCAATGACGAACGTGGTGAACTTCGCACCATGACGGCGGCCGATCACACCCCGGGAATGAACAGCAGACGTCTCGGGCGATGACGGCGCGGCGTAGGTCCGCGGGTGCGGTGCGGTGGGCCCGTCCGACGTCGAGGGGGACGCTCGCCGCATCGAAGACGACGCGGGTGACCGTGGCGTCACAGGCCAGGCGGCGCAGGACACTGGCCGGCAGAGGTTGACCCCAGCTGGTGGTGGCGGGCGTACCTCCCTGGCCGAGTAGTGCCGTCCAGGGGACGGTGACGGTGAGGTGGGGGCGCACGCCGCCGGTGACGGGCAGGGCTGCGGTGGTGAGGGTGCGGTGAAGGAGATCGACAAAGGCGTCGGCGCGGCGCTGTGCAGGTGCGCGGGGTCGGGGGTGCCGTCGTCGGCGGGGCGGGGTTTGGCCAGCGGGTCGAGTGCGCTGCGTAGGAGCGCGGCGGCTTCGGCGTCGAGTTCGCCGGTGATACGGGTGGTGCCCCCGGGCAGATCGATGATCCACAGGCCGCGCCGATCCCCGGGGGCGTCGCCCGAATCCTGGTTGCCGTTGCCCGGGTTCTGGTTGTCATCGCCGGCCGGGCCCCCTGCGGGGCCGGGAGACGTGCCGGAGTCGGCGCCCTCACGGTCGCCGTTCTGGCTGCCGGTGTTGGCGGGGTCATCGCCGCCGGGGCTGGTGTCGATCCGGGTGAGTTGTTCCCGCAGGTGCCGGCCAAGACGGGCCAGTTCGCGGGGGTCGAACATCCGGGCCAGCTCCAGCAGGGATGCCTCCGCCGCCGTGTACACCTGCGCGTCCAGGTCGCGGGGGAGGGAACGGATCGTCGTGCGGACCTCGACCGCCTGCTCGACCGTGATCGCGCCGGCGGCCAGGGCCGCACCGGTGGCACTCAGCGGTCCGTCCACGGCCAGGGGCAGATCGACCAGGCGTTGGGCGTCCCCCGGCCGGATCCGCAGCCGTTCCCGCAGCAGCGCCGCGGTGCTGGTAGCCCCCCTCCCGCACGGCCAGGTTCCGGCCGTGGGCCTCCCGCACCAGCGCGAGCCGCACCGCGGCCAGGCGGGCCAGCTCCACCGAACAGTCGTCCAGGGCGCCGTACAACTCGGCATCCGACAACGACCACACCGGCGCGTCCAACAGGCCGCCGACCTGCTCGGCCACTACCGCCAAACCCAACGGCACCAGATGCTGCCCGAGGGCCGGGCCGGCAGTAATGGTCATGGATCAAGCGTAGATCACACAACCCCCAATGTCGAACTCATGTTCGATTACCGTAACTAGGAATTCGTAATGAAGTAAGTAATGCAGGCCAATATGCGTCTTCGCGGGTCACGGGCTCGCGAGGACCCCGAAGTGAACAAGTTATTTCATTCCGAATCCTAGGTGCTGTGGTCCTAGGTGCTGTGGTCGTAGCGGAAATGAGGACCGGCGTGCTGGTGCGTGCCCTGCGCGAAGATCCCGGTCGCCCTCGGCTTCACGTGCATGGCCGGCGGTCTGCCGGCCGGGACCGTCCCCGAACCCCGCCCAGGCCGCCCTCGACTCCCCCGGCAGCCCGGGGCATGGCCTCGAGCACGGTCCAGGGCCCATCCCGCGCCTGCGATTGTTCACTTATCCGGTGGAAAATCTGCGCCCGCTGCAGACAACGACCCGACACGCTGCTAGCGTCGGAACCATGCGGTCACATGCCGGACATCCGGGACGGTTGCGCGCCGCTCTGCGATGTTCGGGGGATGCCCGAAGGTCGGTACACTGGGCGGCCACCCATCCCGCACGGCCGCCTTCGACGGGCTGTGCCCGGGCTTCTGATCTTTTTCGTACCGCACGATCTTAGGCATTCCGACCGGCCCCGGGGAAGCGGCCCGGTTCCCCTTCGGCAGCCGGACCGTCCACCGCCGCACCGCGCGGGCAACCGTGAGGAACCGCGGACGAGGACAGCCATCGCAGACTAGTCGCAGGTATCGGTGGTAGTCGCAGGCAGTCGCAGGTATCAGTGCCCGGCCGGCGTCCCACAGCCGGCGCCCGGTACACCGCCGACACGCCGACACGCCGACACCACCGACGCACCGAACACCGACTTCGCCCCGGGGAGGATCACCCTATGAGCACCGAGAGCTGGTCGTTCGAGACCCAGCAGATCCACGCGGGAGCCCAGCCGGACCCGGCGACCGGCGCCCGAGCCGTGCCGATCTACCAGACCACCAGCTACGTCTTCCGCGACACCGACCACGCCGCCGCCCTGTTCGCTCTCGGTGAGCCCGGAAACATCTACACCCGGATCATGAACCCCACCCAGGATGTCTTCGAGCAGCGCATCGCCGCCCTCGAAGGTGGGATCGGGGCGCTCGCGGCGGCGTCGGGGCAGGCCGCGGAGACGCTGGCGATCTTGAACCTGGCCGAGGCCGGCGACCACGTGGTCTCCTCGGCCAGCCTGTACGGCGGGACGTACAACCTGTTCCACTACACCCTGCCGAAGCTGGGCATCGAGGTCTCCTTCGTCGGCGATCCCGATGATCTCCAGGAGTGGCGGGCGGCGGTGCGGCCCACCACGAAGGCGTTCTACGGGGAAACGGTCGGCAACCCCCGCGGCGACGTCCTCGACACCGTCGGGATCTCCGAGGTCGCCCACGCGCACGGGATCCCCCTCATCGTCGACAACACCCTCGCGACGCCCTATCTGTACCGGCCGCTGGAGCACGGCGCGGACATCGTCGTCCACTCGGCGACGAAGTTCATCGGCGGCCACGGCACCGCGATCGGCGGCGTCATCGTCGACGGCGGCCGGTTCGACTTCGGCGCCTCCGGCCGGTTCGCGAACTTCACCACTCCCGACCCGAGCTACCATGGTCTAGTCTACTGGGACGCGCTCGGTCACGGCTCGTACATCGTCAAGGCGCGCGTGCAGCTACTGCGCGACCTCGGCCCGGCGATCTCCCCGTTCAACTCGTTCCTGCTGCTCCAGGGTCTGGAGACGCTGTCGCTGCGGATCGAGCGGCACACCGCGAACGCCCAGCGGGTCGCCGAGTGGCTCGAGGCGCGCGACGAGGTGAGCTGGGTGGCCTACCCGGGCCTGCCGTCGTCGCGGTGGTACTCCCGGGCACAGAAGGTGCTCCCCCGCGGCGCCGGCGCGATCCTGTCCTTCGGCATCGCCGGTGGCGCCGAAGCCGGGAAGAAGTTCGTCGAGGGGGTCGAGCTGTTCAGCCACCTGGCGAACGTTGGTGACGTCCGCTCACTGATTATCCATCCCGCGACGACGACGCACTCCCAGCTCACCGAGACCGAGCAGACCGCGACCGGGGTCACCCCGGATCTCGTCCGCCTGTCGGTCGGCATCGAGGGGATCGACGACATCCTGGCCGACCTCGATGCCGGGTTCCGTGCGGCCAAGAGCTGAGTCGCGTGGCACCGGTGCGGCCCTTTCGGTCGAGCCGGTGCCGCCGACGGTCGAACCGGCGCCGTCGGCGCCACCGCCCGCCTCCGGGGCATGGCGCGCCGGGATCGACCCGGTGGGACGGCGCCGGTTCGTCGACCTGCTGGGACCGCTGCGGCTGGAACGCGGCGGCGTCCTGCCCGGCGTGACAGTGGCCTACGAGACGTGGGGCCGCCTCGACGCCGCGGCCACCAACGCGGTGCTGGTCCTGCACGCGCTCACCGGGGACAGTCACGCCGCCGGCCCGCCCGGGCCGGGCCATCCCACCCCAGGCTGGTGGGATGGCCTGATCGGGCCTGGACGGGCCCTCGACACCGATCGCCTCTTCGTGGTCTGTCCGAATGTGCTGGGCGGCTGCCAGGGCACGACCGGGCCAGCCAGTCCCGCGCCGGACGGCCGACCCTGGGGCGGCCGATGGCCCGAGATCACGATCTCCGATCAGGTCACGGTGGAGGTCGCCGTCGCCGACGCGCTCGGCATCCGGCGCTGGGCCGCGGTGGTCGGCGGCTCGATGGGGGGCATGCGGGCCCTGGAGTGGGCCGTCGGCCATCCCGACCGGGTCGACCACGCCGTGGTCCTGGCCTGCGGCGCGGCGGCGACGGCGGAGCAGATCGGGTTGTCCGCGGTGCAGCTTCGTGCGATCACCGACGACCCGGCCTGGAACGGCGGCGACTACCACGACCGGCCCGACGGACGCGGCCCGGACGCCGGCATGGGTCTGGCCCGGCGGGTGGCCCAGATCAGCTACCGCAGCGAGGCCGAGCTGGAGGAACGGTTCGCGGATCGGACCCGGCCCGACGGCTTGTTCGAGGTCGCCTCCTACCTCGACCACCATGCCGGCAAGCTGGCCGCTCGGTTCGACGCCGGCACTTACGTCGCCCTGACCCGGGCGATGATGATCCAGGACGTCGGCCGGGGGCGCGGGGGGCGCGCGCCGGCGCTACGGTCCTGCCCGGTGCCGTTCACCGTCGCAGGGGTCGATTCCGACCGGCTCTATCCCCTCCACCTGCAGGAGTACATCGCCGAGCGCGTCGGCGCGCCGTTGCGCGTCGTCCACTCGCGGCGCGGGCACGACGGGTTCCTGATCGAGACCGAGCAGGTCGCCGCAATCGTCCACGACGCCCTCCGGACGGCCTGACCCGGAACTGATTATCCGCACGGTTTATCCGCACGATTTAGCCGCACGGTGACGGCACCGCGCGGCACGGCAGCGGACGGCACCCCGGCCCGTCACCTTGAGCGTGTATGAACCGCTGCATGGTGACCCCCTCCGCCGGTCCGCCGGGTGCCCGCCCGGGCGGGCTATTCGCCACCATCCGCGCGGCCCTGCCGGGCCTGCTCCCGAGCGAGCAGCGGGTGGCCGAAGTGTGTCTGGCCCGTCCGGGGGACGTGGTCGAATGGTCCGCCGCGCAGCTCGCGGAGGCCGCGGGAACATCGACGGCCACGGTGGTGCGCGCCTGCCAACATCTCGGCTTCCGCGGATTCCAGCATTTCCGCGTCGAGCTCGCCCGGGAGAGCGGGGCCGCGGCGCTGCGCGGTGAGATCGGCCGAACGGACGCTGCCGACCCGGTCGAGCGCCTGGTGGACACCGTCTTCGGCGCGGCGACCGCGGTGCTCGCCGACGCGCTCGGCCCGCTGGACCGGTCCCGTCTCGCGCCCGCCGTGGACCTGCTGGACCGGGCCGACCGACTGCTCGTCATCGGCAACGGCGGATCGGCTCCGGTCGCCCAGGACGCGGCGTTGCGCTTCCTCAGCATGGGCCGGCCGGCCGAGGCGCCGGGCGACTCGATCGCCCAGGAACTCACCGCCCGCCTGCTCGCGCCCTCGGACGTCTGCCTGGTCATCACGAGCAGCGGGGCGAACGAGCCGAGTCTGCGGGCCGCGGAGGCGGCCCGGACCGCGGGCGCCGCCGTCATCGGCATCACCAGCTACACGGCCGGGCCCCTGGCCGAGATCGCCGACATCAGCCTCGTGGTGGGGTCGCCCGACTGGCCCATCAGCTCGGACATGATCGCAAGCCGGCTGGCCTCCCTGCTGCTGCTCAACGCCCTGCAGCTCGCGGTCGGCCTGCGCCGCACGGACAACCCGCTGCTGGCCGGGACCGTCATGCGGGACGTCCAGGGCCACTCCGTGCGGGCGGAGGACGGCCCGCGGCGGCCCGCGGCGGATCCCGGCCTCGGAGCCGCCGATCCCTACGAGTTCTGACCGAATGACCGGTCAGGTCAGTCGGGTCAGGGGACGCGCGCCAAGGGGCGCTCGGACAGCTACGAAAGCGTCCCACCGGCAAGGCGCTTGACCGGAGATTCGTTGCGGTAAGTGACTGTCCCCCGTTTCCCGACCGTCATGGACCATTCATCTAGGTACCCGAGACTGCCTCTGTAACGAGGAACCAGGGGGCAGGCGCACTCCTGGAACAGACGTACACGGGGTGCTGGGTGGCAGAAATCCGGATCGAGGGCCTCACGAGGCGCTTCGGAAACGTCCGTGCGGTGGACGACGTCTCCCTCGACGTGGCGGACGGTGACTTCCTCGTTCTACTGGGACCGAGCGGCTGCGGGAAGACCACGCTGCTGCGCATGATCGCCGGCCTGCTGGAGCCGAGCGAGGGGCGCATCATGCTCGGCGACCGCGACATCACCCATGTCCCCGCCCGACGGCGCGACCTCGCCATGGTCTTCCAGAGCTACGCGCTATACCCGCACCTGACGGTCGAGCGCAACATCGGGTTTCCGCTGCGGGCCGCGCGCCGCCCTAAGGCGGAGATCGCCCGGCGCGTCCGCGAGGTCGCCGACCAGCTCGAACTCGGCGGGCTGCTCCACCGGCGCCCCCGTGAGCTATCCGGCGGGCAGCGCCAACGGGTGGCGCTCGGCCGTGCGCTGGTCCGTGACCCCCAGGCGTTCCTCATGGACGAGCCCCTCTCGAACCTCGACGCGAAACTGCGCACCGCGACCCGCACCGAGCTCGCCGGACTGCACCGCCGGCTGGGCCGAACCTTCATCTACGTCACCCACGACCAGGTGGAGGCCATGTCGATGGCGACCCGCGTGGTCCTGCTCAACGGCGGCCGCGTGGAACAGGTGGGCAGCCCGACCGAGGTCTACGACACGCCGGCCTCGGTGTTCGTCGCCGGCTTCCTCGGCGCACCGCCGATGAACCTGATCGACGCCCGGGTGGAGGCCGACGGCGACCTGCTGGCGGTCCGCGCGGACGGGCTACGCATCCCGCTGTGGCCGGGCTTCGACGAACCCCGCGACGTCATCGTCGGTCTGCGACCCGAGAACCTGGCGCTGTTGCCCGGCTCGGCCGAGCTGCCCGGCCCGGCCGAGACATCGTCGGCATCACCCGGGTTGACGGCATCACCCGGGTTGACGGCGCAGATCGAAGGTGTCGTGACCACGGTCGAGAACCTCGGCAGCGAGGAGGTGGCCTGGTGCGACGTCCACGGTCAGGCTGTCGCGCTGCGTGGCCCCCGCCCGATCGGACTGGCCGCCGGTGACCGGGCCCGACTCACCATCGACGTCTCACGGGTGCACCTGTTCGCTCGGGCGAGCGGACGTCGTCTCGCCTGGCGGCCACCGGATTCCCGGGAATCCCTGACCATCCCCGTGCCCGGCGCGCTCGCCGCGTCCCCCTCCCCCGCTTCGGCCGCGCCCGCCGCGGTCTGAGGGGCGACCAGACCCAACCGGACCAGATCACCGCGATCCGGTCCGTCCGCCATCCCATCGATTCCGTCGGTCCCGTCGGTCTATTGATCCCAACGTCCCGTTGATCCCAAGGAGCATCCCCGTGGCTCGACCACGCCTGCTGCGTGCCGCAGCTGGCCTCGCGTTGCTTGCGGCGCTCGCCTCCGCGTGTGCGACGTCCTCGCCCACACCCACGAGCGCGGCCGCGAACGCCAGCACGATCCCCGAGCTCTCCCCGGACCAGAAGGTCTCGATCGTCTTCGAGAGCTACAACCTCGCGAACGTCGGGACGTGGAAGCCGGTGATCGAGGGGCTGCTCCGCGACTTCCAGGCGGCGCATCCCAACATCACCGTCAAGGGCCAGCCGCCGCAGAACCTGGCCGGCAGCGCGAACAGCGGCGACTACGTCACCAGCATCAAGAACCAGGTGCTGGCGGGCAGCCCCCCGGACGTCGCCCAGATCACCTTCAACGCGCTGCGCTTCGCCTCCGGCAGCCTCGGCGCCCAGCCGCTCGACACACTGGTCGGGCGGGAGGCCGTTCAGGCGAACTTCGGCGGCGAACACCCGTTCGCCCCGAAAGCCCGCACCCTCGGCGATGTCGACGGCAAGACCTACGCCGTCCCGTACGTCTTCTCCACCCCGGTTCTCTGGCTGAACAAGACCCTGTTCACCCAGGCCGGCCTCGACCCGGCCAAGCCGCCGAAGACCTGGGCGGAGGTAAAGACCGCGGCGCTCGCCATCAAGGCGAAGACCGGCAAGGACGGGGTCCTCATCGACTGTCTGACGAAGGTCGGGGACTGGTGTTTCCAGAGCCTGGTACGGTCAGCCGGTGGCCGGGTGATCTCTACCGACGGCACCAAGCTATCCTTCGCCGACCCGCCGGGCGTCGAGGCGGTGTCGATGGCCGCCGAC
>NZ_CDXDOR010000057.1:29113-31575 GCF_978021225.1 Frankia sp. CeTa3Moorea
TGGCACGCAGCGGCGTGATGCCGAACCTCGACCAGAAGCAGCAGGTCAAGGCGTTCAGCACCGGCCAGGCCGGGATGCTGCTCGAAAGCAGCTCCCTGCAGGGGATGTTCATGGCCGGCGCCAAGGCGAACAACTGGGAGCTCGACGCCACCCAGGAACCCGCGTTCGGCTCGAAGCCGGTCATCCCCACCAACTCGGGAGCGGCACTGGCGATCTTCAGTAAGGACCCGGCCAAGCAGCGCGCCGCCTGGGAACTGACCAAGTTCCTCACCAGCAACCGCGCCTACACCGAGATCTCCTCAAAGATCGGCTACCTGCCACTGCGGACCGGCCTGATCGACGACCCGAAGTACCTGCAGGCCTGGGCGAAGGCGAACCCGCTCATCAAGCCGAACCTCGACCAGCTCACCCGGATCGAGCCGTGGGAGTCCTTCCCGGGTGACAACTACCTCCAGATCTCCGACACGATGATGACCGCGGTCGAAAGCGCCGTCTTCACCGGCAAGGACCCCGCATCCACCCTGGCCGACGCGCAGAAGCAGGCCACCAGCTTCCTGCCCCGGAAGTGACCGCCGTGCCCGTCGTAAGCACCGTGAGCACCGGGAGCACCGGGAGCACGGCCACCGCAGCGAGCACCGAGACCGCCCCGGGCGCCGGCGACGGCGGGGCGCCGCAGGCGCGGCGCGCCCTGTCGCTGCCGGGCACGATCAACCTGCGCGACGTCGGCGGCTACCCGACTGTGCACGGACGCTCCCTGCGCTGGCGCACGCTGCTGCGCTCGGGCACGCTACGCGGGCTCGACGGCCGTGGGCAGGCCATCCTCGCGCAGATCGGGCTGCGCACGGTCATCGACCTGCGCGAGGACACCGAGGTGGCGCACGATCCGGACCAGCTCGGCCGGCTCGCCGCGACGCATCGGCGGGTGCCCGTCTACACCCTGCCGGTCGACCGGCACCAGACGGCCGGCGATCTGCGTAGCCTCTACGACCACGTCGTCGATCATCGAGGGGACCGCCTCACCGCGGCCATGCTCGCGCTCGCCGCACCGGGGGCACTGCCCGCGATCGTGCACTGCAGCGCCGGCAAGGACCGCACCGGTCTGGTCATCGCTCTGGCGCTGGACCTCGCCGGGGTGCCAGCCGAGGTGATCGCGCAGGACTTCGCGCTGACCTCGTACTTCCTGCGGGACGAGGCCGCGGCGGCCGTCCAGCGTATCTCCGCCCTGATGTCCACCGACGGCGAGGAGCTGCCGGCCTCGCTGATGGCAAGCCCGCCCGACCTCATCCTGCACGCTCTGGGCCGTATCCACGCCCGGCACGGGGACACCCACACCTACCTGCTCGCGCACGGGGCGACGGCGCACGCGCTGGACCGCCTCGTCGAGGCCCTGCTCGTGCCGGCGGAGGCCTCCGACGCCGGGCCGGATTCCGGTCCGGCGACCGCGGGCTGAACCCCAGCCAGTGAGCCGCAGGCCCGGAGTCCCTCCCCCTCGGGCCTGCGGCTCACCCCAGGCGCCACCCCGTCCGCTCTGAAGCCCGTCCGCCCTGAAGCCATCCCCTCCCGCTCCGAAGGACGTCCATGCCGATACTCTTGGACCCGACCGCGCACACGCCCACCCACATCCTGATCCAGATCAGTGACACCCACATCGTCCGCGAGGGTGAGCTGATGCACGGCAAGGTCGACACGTACGCCGCGCTCCGCACCGTGCTCGACCAGATCGAGGCGTCCACGCTGAAGATCGGTGCCCTGCTGCTCACCGGTGACCTCGCCGACCGCGGTGATCTGCTGGCCTACCAGCGGTTGCGTGACCTGGTCGAACCGGTGGCGGCGCGCTTGGGCACGCCCGTGCTCTACGGCGTCGGCAACCACGACTCGCGTGGCCCGTTCCGGGAGGGACTGCTCGGCGCGGAACCCACGGTGGAGGCTCACGACTACGTGCACTGGGTCGGTGACCTGCGGATCATCATGCTCGACACCACCGAACCGGGCGAACACAGCGGCTTCCTGAGCACCGCCCAGCTGCGCTGGCTCGCCGACGAGCTGGCCACCGCGGCCCCCGACGGGACCATCCTCGCCCTGCATCACCCACCCGTGCCGTCCCCGCTCGCGATGGTGAACTCGCTCCTGCTCGCCGAGCCGCAGAACCTCGCCGACGTGCTCGCCGGCAGCGACGTGAAGATCGTGCTGGCCGGTCACGCCCACCACGCGTCCGCGGGCGTGCTCAGCGGCGTTCCGGTCTGGGTGGCGGGTGCCACCGCCTACCGGCTACGCACCCTCGGCCCGGCCGACCGGATAACCGGCCTGGTCGGGGGCGAGTACACCCGGATCGACGTCTACCCCGAGGGTGCCGTCGCCACCGCGGTACCGATCGCCACCACCGAGGTGGTCTACGACATGACCCTCGACGAGGTCGTCCGGCTCGCGGCGGATTATCACTGACTCCGTCCGGCACCCACCCC
>NZ_CDXDOR010000058.1:0-29954 GCF_978021225.1 Frankia sp. CeTa3Moorea
CGCCGTCGGCGGCGGGCTCGGGGGGGTTCCGTGCTGGTGCCGTAGCCGACGAGGATGTTCCCGGAGCCCGTTCGCCCTGCTGCCGGCTCGCTGACGGCCACGGTGATCAGTGGTGTGCCGACCGGGACGCTGGTACCGGCCAGGCCGGCGAGGGAGGTGACGACGCCGGCATAGGGGCAGGGCACCTCGACGACGGCTTTGGCGGTCTCGACCTCGGCTACGGGTTGATCGACGGTGATGACGTCCCCGACGCCGACAAGCCAGCGGACGACCTCGGCGGAGGTCAGGCCCTCACCAAGGTCGGGGAGGGGGAATTCGCGTACCGCGGCCACGGTGTTACTGCTCCCACTGGAGTCGGGCGACAGCGTCGAGGATGCGGTCGACGCTGGGAAGGTAGTGATGTTCGAGCATGGGGGGCGGGTAAGGGATGTCGAAGCCGGTGACCCGCAGGACGGGGGCGGCGAGGTGGTGGAAGCACCGCTCGCTGACGCGGGCGGCGATCTCCGCACCGACGCCGCCGAAACCCGCGGCCTCGTGGACCACAACGGCGCGCCCGGTGGCGCGGACCGCCTCGCAGACCGTCTCATCGTCGAAGGGGACCAGCGAGCGCAGGTCGACCACCGCCAGGTCCCAGCCCTCCGATCGCGCGGCCACGGCCGCCTGGAGGCACACGGGGAGCGAGGGGCCGTAGGTCAGGAGGGTCGCGGAGGTACCGGTCCGGCGGACCACTGCCCGGCCGATCGGCGGCACCTCGGCCGTAGACCGGTCGTCCGTAGACCAGTCGTCCGTAGACCAGTAGAGCCGCTTTGGCTCCAGGAAGACCACCGGGTCGTCCGAGGCAATCGCCGAGCGGAGCAGCCCGTAGCCGTCGGCGACGGTGGCGGGGGTGACGACGTGCAGGCCGGGGGTGTGCGCGTAGTAGGCCTCGCTGGAGTCGCTGTGGTGCTCGACGCCGCCGACGCCGCCGCCGTACGGGATGCGGATGGTGATCGGCAGCGTGGTCTTCCCGGCCGTGCGGTTGCGCATCTTGGCCACATGCGACGCGAGCTGCTCGAACGCGGGGTAGGCGAAGGCGTCGAACTGCAGCTCCACGACGGGCCGCAGGCCGTACATGGCCATGCCCACGGCGGTGCCGAGGATGCCTGCCTCGGCCAGGGGGGTGTCCAGGCAGCGTTGCGCGCCGAATTCGGCGGCCAGGCCGTCGGTGACTCGGAAGACGCCGCCGAGGGTGCCGACGTCCTCGCCGAGGATGTGGACGCGCGCGTCCTCGCGCAGCGAGTCGCGCAGCGCGGCGTTGAGGGCCTGCACCATGGTCGCGGCGCTCATCGTGCGTCGTCGCTCTTGGCTGCGTCCGCGGCCTGCCAGGCCATCAGCTCGGCGGCCTGCTCACGAAGCTGGCTGGTCGGCTGGGCATAGACGTGCGTGAACAGCGAGCCCGGATCGAGATCAGGCGCACGATCGAACTGGGCGCGCATCTCGGCGGCGAGTTCCTCGGCGGCCTGCGCGACTGCGGCGACGCCGGCGTCGTCGAGGAGACCGGCCTTGCGCAGCTGCCGCTCCAGCAGCATCAGCGGATCGCGGGCCTGCCAGGCAGCGACCTCCTCCGAGGTGCGGTAGCGGGTCGCGTCGTCGGCGTTGGTGTGCGCCTCCAGCCGGTAGGTGACCGCCTCGACCAGCACCGGGCCGCGACCCGACCGCGCGTGCTCGACCGCCGCGCGCAGCACACCGTGCACCGCAGGCGCATCGTTGCCGTCCACCAGGCGACCGGTGATCCCATGGCCCACCGCCTTGTGTGCCAGCGTCGGTGCCGCGGACTGCTGGGCCAGCGGCACCGAAATCGCATAGCCGTTGTTCTGTACCAGGAACACCACTGGCGCGTTCAGCACCCCGGCGAAGTTCAGCGCCTCGTGGAAGTCGCCCTCGCTGGTACCGCCGTCGCCGATCAGGGCAAGCGCCACGACGTCCTCCGCCGCCCACGGATCCGAGGCCGCGCGCAGGCGGGCGGCGTGGGCCAGGCCCACCGCATGGCAGGCCTGGGTGGCCAGCGGAGTCGACAGCGGCGCGATCCGGTGCTCCCGCGGGTCGTAGCCGCTGTGCGCGTTCCCGCGCATCAGCGTCAGCGCGTCCACCGGGCGCACGCCCCTCGATACCACCGCCAGCGTGTCGCGGTAGCTGGGGAACAGCCAGTCCGACTCCCGCAGCACCATGGCCGCGGCGATCTGGCATGCTTCCTGGCCGGTGGACGCCGGGTACACGGCGAGGCGGCCCTGCCTGGCCAAGGTTGTGGCCTGCTGGTTGAAGCGCCGTCCCAGCACCAGGCGGTGGTACAGGACGCGCAGCAGATCGGTGTCGACCTTCCCCGCAGCCTCCGTGCCGAGGACCCGGACCGGCTCGGGGTCGGGCAGGAGCGGAGCCGGGTCACGACGCGGACCGTGGGAGCTCGGCGGCCCGACGAGGCCGGGCGCGGTGCTGTCGTCGAGGATTGTCATGGTCCACCTTCGGCAGTTGGTGGCGGAAAGGGCTCGGGGATGCCGGTCAGATCTACGCCGCCGTTGACCGGCTGCTGATGCAGGTCGGAACCGTCCGTGGGCTGGCGGGCGAACTGGGGAGGACTCGTCCACCAGCGAACCTGGTCGGTCTCGCGGAAGTGGAGCGCCGGTGCACGATCACCAGTAAGGTCCGCTCGGCCAGCGCGGTCCTCGATGCGTGCTGACTCGCGGTCTCGGGCTCCGGACTTCGGGCTCCGGACTTCGGGCTCCGAGCTCCGAGCTCCGAGCTCCGGACATCGAGCTCCGGGCTCCGAGTCGAGGTGCGGGACCTGAGCAACAGCCTGGCCAGGACGAGGGGTGCTTCTCACCGTCCAGGTGAGCCGCCCAGGCCAGGCCCGACGATCAGGAAGCGAGGTGCGGGGAGCCGTGGCCTCGCTTGAGCTGTCCCGGTTCGCCGGCTTGCCCGGTTCGGGCGCCGTCCGTGGTCACGATCCTCCTCCGCTCAACTTCTTGGCTCTGGTTCTCTGATTTTCCACCCCCCCGTCGGCGGCTGGATCGTGTCCATAATCACCTTGATAGTCACCGCGCGGGCCCCGACCCGGCATTAATGCATGGAGCGCGCCGCGCATCAGGTAGAAATACTTTCGTAAGTCGACTCGCCGAAGATGCGGGGGTAGCGAGTCTGACGTAACCCTGGAAAACCGACCCCGGGGGCTTGAGGTGATTATCATCTCACCCGGCGACGGGAGTGAATCTGCCTGGTCAGGGCCGTGCGGGCCCGATCCTCGCCGAGTCGGGCCCCGGCGGGCGTGAAGTGCGCAGCGCGACGCTCACCGAACGAGCCGGCCAGCACCGCTCGCCGCAGAAGTACCCGGCTGTTCCGATGCCATGTTTGTCGGTTGAATTTCCCTGGACCTTGGTTCTCCGCTGTGACCAGCATCTCGTGGGAGCCCGCCGAAAGTGCCTTCGACGGCTGTTACGTTGCTCGCCGAGCTCATGCCAAGTTTTTATTGGTTGATCCAGGCGAGTTGATCCCCTCGCCGCGCCGTTCGAACGGTGGTCGCCTGTTGACTGATGCTTGCGTTCCGGGAATGCCCATTATGGGCCCCGCCAGGCCCGGGGGGACGGGAGGCTCGAGTTCGTCTTCGCCCACAGCTCAGCGGCAGCTTGATCTGCGCGGCGTCCCGCCCCGCCACGAGTGCCTCCTCGACCTGGTTCGCCTGCGACGGCACCTGGTCCAGGACCACCAGCTGATCGAGCCCCTCCCCCGCAACCGCCCGCTCCCCGCCGCAAGCAGCCGATCCGCCACGATCAGTCGCGGAACGTGCCGCTAGCCGAGCCCGGCCGGTCCCGGCCGGGCTCTCGGGCCGTTGAAGGACCGGTGCCCGACGCGCCGACGTCATTGTCAGCCGAATGTAAGGTTCGTTCCCGAGTCAGGCCGGCGCTCCGGGGCAGGAACAGGAAGATGACAGGCGACGCGGAGTCGGCGCCCCGGGCAGGGAGCGATCCACGGGCAGTACCCGGCACGCAGGGTCCCCGGCACGCACGTTCGGGACGGGACCGCAGCAGTCCGCGTCAGTCCGGTCCGCCCAGGCCCGTCCTCGAAGACCCAGGGCCGTCCCCGAACAGTCGAGAGGAGCATCATGCGTGTCCTACTGGTTCATCCCAGCGCGCTGATGTACTCGAAGATCTTTCTACGGCTCGAACCGCTGGGGCTGGAACGGGTGGCGGCCGCGCTGCTCGCCGCGGGCCACGAGGTGAGCATGATCGATCTTCAGGTGGAGAAACCGGCCACCTACGCGCGCCGCCTGCGAGAGTGTCGTCCCGACGCGGTGATGTTCGGGGTGAACTACCTCGCGAACGTCCCCGAGGTCATCGAGCTCGCGCACCGGGCGAAGCGGGAGCTGCCCGGCTGCCTGGTCGTGGCTGGCGGCCACAGCGTCTCCTTCATCGCCGAGCACCTGCTGAAGCAGGGCGACGGCGCACTCGATGTGGTCGCGCGCGGCGAGGGCGAAGTGGTCGCCCCGCGCATCCTCGAGGCCGACCGCGCCCGTCTCACCGACGTCCCGGGCGCGGTCACCGCCGACGGGGCGGGCCCGATCCCGGCCCTGCTACCCAGCCTCGACGAGCCGCTGCCGGCCCGCCATCTGCTGGCGCACCGCCGCCGCTACTTCATCGGGGAGCTGGACCCGTGCGCCTCGGTCGAGTTCACCCGCGGCTGCCCATGGGACTGCTCCTTCTGCAGCGCCTGGACCTTCTACGGCCGCAGCTACCGCCGCCTCTCCCCGGACGCGGCCGGCGAGGAACTGTCCGCCATCCGGGAACCGAACGTCTTCATCGTCGATGACGTCGCCTTCATCAGGCCCGAACACGGCATGGCCATCGCCGATCAGGTCGAACGCCGAGGGATTCGTAAACGGTACTATCTGGAAACCCGTAGCGACGTCCTGCTGCGCCATCCCGAGGTGTTCGAGCGCTGGCGCCGCCTCGGCCTCGAATACATGTTTCTGGGCATGGAGGCCCTCGACGCGGACGGCTTGGACCTCTACCACAAGCGGATCTCCCCGGACGAGAACATCCGCGCCCTCGAAGTCGCCCGAAAGATCGGCATCACGGTCGCGGTGAACCTCATCGCCGACCCGGGCTGGGACGAGAAGCAGTTCCGTCTCGTCCGCGAATGGGCGTTGTCGGTGCCGGAAATCGTGCATCTCACGGTGTGCACCCCCTACCCGGGTACGGAGATCTGGCACACCCAGTCCCGGCGGCTCACCACCCTGGACTACCGGCTGTTCGACATCCAACACGCCGTCGTCCCCACCCGGCTCCCCCTCGACCGCTTCTACCACGAGCTCGTCTCCACCCAGGCGGTCCTCAACCGCAAACACCTCGGCGCGAAGGCGCTTGCCGCGACCGCCCGGATCGTCACCGCGAACCTGGCGCACGGCCAGACGAACTTCCCACGGATGCTCTGGAAGTTCCCCCGGGTCTACAATGCCGACCGGCTGTACGCCGAGCACCAGCATCCCGCCCGCTACCGGCTGCCGGAGCCCGTCCCCGCGGCCATGACCCCGCGGCGGCGCGAGCTGTACGTCCATCAGCCCGCCGCACGCCACCCGGTGGCGAGCCGGGAACGGGAGAGGACCGATCCATGACGACCCGAACGAAACCGGTACGGGTCCCGGCCGGTGCGGGCGCTCATCGCACCCGTTCCAGGACACTCGCATAGTTGGCGACCGCCAGGCCACCCATGTTGAACACCCCGGCGACGGTGGCCCCGGGGATCTGCATCGCCCCGGCGTTGCCGGTGAGCTGCAGCACTGCCATCACATGCTGGGACACCCCGGTGGCACCAACCGGATGGCCCTTGGCCTTCAACCCCCCGGAGGGGTTGACCGGCAGCGTGCCGTCCCGGTCCACGACCCCACCGAGGATGACCTGACCCCCGCCGCCGGGCGGGCACAACCCGACGACCTCGTACTCCAGCAGCTCCGCGATGGTGAAACAGTCGTGGAGTTCCAGCAGGTGCAGGTCGGACAGCCGCGCCCGGGCCTGCCCCAACGCCGCCTGCCAGGCCCAGTGCGCGGCGGCGAACGCCAGCGGATGACGCCGCGCGGCCGGCAGGAAATCGTTGGCCTGCGCCAGGGCACGGATCCGCACCGCCGGGGTACGCGGCGCGCTACCCGGCGCGGCCAGCACCACCGCGGCGGCACCATCCGAGACCGGGCAGCAGTCCGTGCGCCGCAGCGGGCCCGCGACCATCGGATTACGCGGACCGACCGTGCTACAGAACTCGAAGCCGAGATCGGAACGCAGATGGGCGTACGGGTTCACCACCCCGTTACGGTGGTTCTTCGCCGCGATCCGTGCCAGCGCGTCACTGTGATCACCGTACTTGGTGAAGTAGGCCTCGGTGACATCGGCAAACAACCGCGCGAACCCGGCACCGGACAACCCGCCGGCATGCTCGTAGTCGGCACCCAGCAAAGCCCCGCCGACAGCCTCGGCCGGCGCGTGGGTCATCTTCTCCGCCCCGACCACCAGCACCCGGCGCGCCTGCCCGGACTGGATCGCCCGCACCCCGCACAGCAGCGCGGCCGACCCGCTCGCACACGCGTTCTCCACCCGGGTCGCCGGGGTGAACAGCAGATCGTCATCGGCTTCCAGGACCAGCGAGGAAGGAAACGCCAACGGCTGCAACCCCGCGTTGTAGGTACCGAGAACAATCTCGTCGATCTCCCGCGGGCGCAGGCCCGCCGACGCGATCGCCTCCCGCGCGGCGGCGACGATCAGCGACTCCAGAGTCTCCTCGGGCAGACGGCCAAACGGGGTATGACCCCAGCCCACGATCTCCACATCATCGTGGTCCACATCCGGTCCCTTCAACGCTCAGACACCCTTCACTGCTGAGACACCCCGGCAGGTCACTGCTGAGACACCCCGGCAGGTCCGCCCGCCACGCCGGCACCAGGCTTCGTGCCCACCCGAGCCAGCCGTACCGGTGTCACCTTCTGCGCGTCGTCGGCTGTGACGCCCGGCGCCGTCTCCACCAGCACCAGACCATCGGAGGTCACGTCGATGACGGCGAGGTCGGTGATGATGCGCTGCACGACACCCGTGCCGGTCAGCGGGAGCGTGTTCTCGGGCAGGATCTTCGGCGATCCGTCCTTGGCGCAGTGCTCCATCAGAACGATCACGCGGCGGGCGCCGTGGACCAGGTCCATCGCGCCCCCCATGCCCTTGACCAGCTTGCCGGGCACCACCCAGTTCGACAGGTCCCCGCGCTCGCTGACCTGCATGGCGCCGAGGATCGCCGCATCGATCTTCCCCCCACGGATCATCCCGAAACTGGTGGCGGAGTCGAAGAAGCTTGCTCCCGTCGCGGTCGTCACCGTCTCCTTGCCGGCGTTGATGAGATCCGGGTCCTCCTCGCCGGCGACCGGGTAGGGGCCCAGGCCGAGGATGCCGTTCTCACTCTGCAACACGATCTCCACGCCGTCGGGCACGTGGTTGGGAACCAGCGTCGGCAGACCGATGCCGAGGTTGACGTAGTCCCCGTCGTTGAGTTCCGCCGCCGCGCGGGCGGCCATGTCGTCCCGGGACCAAGGCATGTCAGGCACCTCCTGCAGCAGTCGTGACGGCACGCAGGGTGAGCCGCTCGATCCCCTTGTCCGCGGCCTGGTCGGGCGTCAACGCCACCACCCGCTGCACGAAGACTCCGGGCAGGTGGATCTCGTCGGGCTCCAGCGCACCCGGCTCGACGAGTTCCTCCACTTCCGCGATCGTCACCCTCCCGGCCATGGCGCAGAGCGGGTTGAAGTTGCGGGCGGCCTTGCGGAAAACCAGGTTGCCGTGCCGGTCACCACGCCGGGCCCGCACCAGGGCGAAGTCCGGCCGCAGCGCCGTCTCCCGCACGAAGACCTGCGGCACCCCGTCGACCTCGAAGACCTCGGTCGGCTTGGGCTGCGAGGCCAGCGCCACCTCACCCGAGGCGTCGTACCTGATCGGCAGCCCGCCGTCGGCGACCTGCGTGCCGACGCCGGTGCGGGTGTAGAACGCGGCGATCCCGGCTCCACCGGCGCGCAACCGCTCCGCCAGCGTCCCCTGCGGGTTGAACTCGATCTCGACCTTCCCGGAGAGGTACTGCCGTTCCAGTTCCTTGTTCTCCCCCACGTACGACGCCACCAGACGGCGGATCCGCCCGCCCTCCAGCAGCAGCGAGTTACCCACACCCGGGATCCCGCAGTTGTTGGAAATGACGGTCAGGTCCGAGGCCCCCTGTTCGGCGAGCGCGGCAAGGAGCACCGACGGGATACCGCAGACCCCGAAGCCACCACTCGCCACGCTGGCCCCGACCGGGATGTCGGCGACCGCCTCCTGCGCCGACGCCACAACCTTGTCCACCTCACCCCTCCTTCAGCAGGGCCCGGCGCAGCAGAACCGTCTCGGGCAGCGCATTGGCCGGGATGGTGGTCAGCACAAGCTGGGCTCCGTCACGAGGTGCCTCCCCCTCGCCATGCCAGAACGCCTCGGGAAGGACGACAGCCCGCGTGACATCGCCGGCCACGTCAACCGAGGAGTCGAATCGCACCGCCAGCGTCCAGTCGAAGTGCCCGGCCACATTGGTCAGCGAGGTATAGCCACCCGCCCGCTCCGGGGACTCCAGCGTGGCGGAGTCCCCGGAGCGGGCCCGGGCATCAAGGAGCAGCAGTCCCAGCGGCGGCGACCCCAGGCGCCCCAGCCATTCGGCGAGGTACATGGAGGCGCTGTCGGCGTGGTCCTCGCTCACCTCGTCCAGCCCCGTACCGGCCCGGTCGTGTGCCCGCAGCAACCACCTCGCGGGCGACGGCACCGACAGCACGACCCGTCGCCGGGTCGAGTCCGCCAGCGTGCGCATGGTCAGAACCAACCGCTCGACGGCGGGCTCGTCACCGAGCAGGGTGCGTAACGCGTAGCCCGTGCGGCTACGCTTCCCTAGGGCGCTCACCAGGTCAGGCGTCGCCGCGAGATACGCGTCGTAGAACGCCTCGGCATTGATGAACACCGCATCCGGGTCCAGCAGGGCCTGGACCTGGGCGACGTGCCCGGTCAGGGCGGCGAGGTCACCCCAGGGGATCTCGCTGCCCTGCCGTAGCACTGCCGTCGCGTAGGCATCATGGTCGATCACCAGCGCCCGGCCGCCGGGCGCGGCAGCGAGCAGGGCAGTGAGAGAAGACATTCAGTGCTCCTTGAACCTCAGGGCTCCGTGAACCTCAGGCGAGACGGAACCTCAGGCGAGACGCTTGACGTCCTCGCCGTGCCTGTCCTCCAGCTCCCGCACGCGCGCCTCCAGCGCCGCGATCTTCAGCTCCCGGCGGTCCGGGATCACGATGATCGGCAGTTCCTTCAGTGGCGCCTTGACCCGCTGGGGACCGTCGATGGTGAACACCGTGGCGGTGAGGTCGTTGGTGTCGTCGCCCCAGGAGCCGTAGTAGAGGAGGTCCTTCGGCGGCTCCTCGGTGACGAAATCCTTGACGAACTCCGCGTAGGGCTTGCCGCGCGTCAGGCGCGTCTGGCGGACCCGCTCGCGGGCCTGCCTGGTGCCCTCGGCGTCGAGCCGGAAGGTGATCGGGTCATAGCGGACACCGAAGATCTCCTCGGCGACCTTCTGGCTGATCCGGCCGAGCTCGGCATCGCGCAGCACCGACTCAGGCAGACGCTCCAGCGGGTCACCGTACCCACCACCGGCACCCTGGGAGATCATGTAGAGCTCGCCGTCCTTGGCGCGGTCGTACTGCAGACCCATGTGATAGGTCGAGTACTTCCCGTCCGGGAACGGACGCTCGTTCATGACCTTCTCAATCGAGAGGTCGAACTTCTTGTTGTCCCGGCGAATGTGCTCGTAGACATTCGTGCCCTTGACCATCGCCAGCGGGTAGGTGCCGCAGCCGTAGCCCCCGAACATGCCGTAGATGGACGAGAACTTCGCTCCGGAGGTCACCGTCATGAAGCCCCACTCCGGCGTGCCCTCGGCGGCCACGATCATCTCGTAGCCCATGCCGCCGGTGAACTTGCCGAAGCCCATGTTGTCGCGGACCAGGCGCTTGGCCACCAGCTGCATGAAGGGCACCTCCTCCTCCATGACCTCCTGCTCGGCCGTGTCGGCCATGGCGCAGAAGAGCGGCGAGACGGCGTCCTCACCGTCCCGGAAGGGCTTGGCTCCCCCGGGCATGCCATTGAGGTCGGCACACAGGTTGCCGACCATGTCGCCGTGCTGGGTGACACCGCCCCACAGGAACGTGTTGATCTGGTTGAACCAGTTGGCCACGATGTTCGAGTACTTGTGCGGCGTGGAGAACGACATCTTTCCGTAGAGCGCCTGCATCATCGAGAAGCCTCGGAACGAGGCCTGCAACGACTGCCCCATCGGGGCGTCATAGGACGCGTCGGCCCAGGTGCCCTCGTCGGAAATGATCTCGATGCAGCTCATCGCCGCCGTGCAGCGCGGCAGGTCTGGCCACCAGAACGCCAGGATCGCCTGCATCATCATCGACTTCACCGAGCACAGCGGAGAGTTGATCGCCCGGTTGATGATCTCCGGTCCGGTGCCACGCAGGTCGACGGTCATCTTGTCGCCCTTGACGTGGATCTTGCAGGCGATCTTGATGAGGATGTTCTCTTTCAGCGTCGAGTCCATGAACTGGTTGAAGGAGTACGTGCCGTCGGGAAGCTCGGAGATCCGGCGGCGGACCTCGGCGTCGACGTCCTCGACGGTGACCCGCAGGGCCGCCACGAACGTGTCGACGCCAACCTCGTCGATGACCTTGTCGATGCGCTCCATGATCTTGCGCACCGCGGTGATCTTCACCTTCAGGTCGGCCAGCTGCAGCTTGGGGTCGCGCACCGAGTGCTGGAGGAAGGTCAGCAGGTCCCGGCGCAGATGACCACGCTCGACAATCTTGAACGGGCTCATCCGGAGGCCGTCGTCGAACGGGGTCTCCGAGCCTGACGGCATGCCGCCCGGCTCGCAGGCGCCGTTCTCGCCTTCGTGGATGGTCGCCGCCACCCACGCGATGATCTCGCCCCCACGTATAACCGGCATGATCATCGACTGGTCGGTGTTGTGGACGTTGCCGAACCGGGCGTCGTTGTGGATGAATCCGTCGCCCTCGTGGATGCCGACGGTCGGCTCGTCCTTCCAGTACTTCACGATGTACCGGATCGGGTGGTGCAGGATCGCGGAGAACGCGATCACCCCGTGGCAGGAGAGGTAGGAGACGTCCCCGGCCGCGGTGTAGATCGCGGTCGTCAGGTCACCCCACTTCGCCCCGGGTGCGGCACCCTGTGCCTCGCACATCTCGTAGCCCTCGTCGAGCGCACCGGCAATCCGCTTGCGGATCCGCTCGACCACCAGCCGGTCGACACCGGCGGCGATCGCCGTCTCCTCCCGCGACGTCCGTTCCTGGATGGAGTGGTCACGCATGATCACCGGGTCGGGACCGAGGAAGAGAGTGGTCTCGTCCATGAACTGGTCGACCCACTCCCGCTCCTGGGGCGTGAGGGTGTTCTGCTCGGTGGCCTGCTCCTGCGTGGCGCTGTCGTCCGTGACAGTCATCGTCTTCTCCCTGGTGCGCTCGACGGTGTACTCGATCAGTCCTGCAGGAACCAGACGGCGCCCTGCACCGTCGGCTCCAGACGCCAGCCCGGCTCGACGAGGTAGGTGGTGTTCTCGGTGGTGACGATCGCGGGACCGGGGATCACCCGCTCGTGCGACAGCGCGGCCTGGTCGTAGACCGGCGTCTCGATCGAGTCGTCCTGGCCGATGAAGTAGACCTTGCGGTGCGACACCTCGGTCGGCACCGTGCGCTCGCCGCCGGCCTCCAGCGAGTCGAAGTTGACGACGTCGCCGTCGACATAGGAGGCCACCCGCACGGTCCCCACCCGGATCCCGGCTTCGGGTGCCGCGCTGCTGGCGCCGAACCGGTGACTGTAGACATCACCGAAGGTGCGGATCATGTGCAGTACGTCGCCGACACCGTTCATCCGGTTGATGTCGAGGGCGACAGCCTGGGTGAGCAACTGGTTGCCGTAGCGCATGTCCAGTTCCAGGCGGTACTTCACGTCTTCGGCCGCGAAGCCCTGACGCACCAGGTCCTCCCGGCCCCGGGCCTCGAGTTCCTCGACGATCGCGTTGAACTCCTCGTACTTGTCGTACAGCGACCGGGAGGTGGCGTTGTACATCGTGATGTGCACGCCGCGCTCGTGGAAGTGCAGCTGCTTCATGTTGCCGGCGCCGCAGGCGGAGAACACCGACGAGAACGGCGGGGCCAGGATCTGCTTGATGCCGGCATGGCGAGCAATACCGCAGGCGTGCAGCGGACCGTTGCCGCCGTAGGCGAGCATCGTGAAGTCCTCCGGCAAGTAGCCGCGCACCCGCAGCTCCTTGCCGATGCCGATCGCCATCTGCTCGTCGACGCCGTCCTTGATCGCGCGGGCGATGTCGAGAACGTCCATGTCGAGCTGGTCGCACAGGTTCTCTTCGACGGCGAACCGGGAGCGCTTCGGGTTGAGCTTGATGTAGCCGTTGGCGTAGTTGTCCGGGTCCAGATAGCCGAGCAACAGGTCGGCGTCGGTCACCGTCGGGCGCAGTCCGCCGCGGTCGTAGCAGGCCGGGCCGGGGTTGGAGCCGGCCGACTCCGGGCCGATCTTGATGGAGTTGTGGATCCGGTCGTACGACGCAATGGAGCCGCCGCCGGCACCGAGCGTGTCGAGGTGCACCATCGGCACCGACACCAGCCAGCGGTCGATGGTCGGCAGGAAGTCATAGTGCTTCACGCCGCCCTCGGGCACCAGGCCGATGTCGAAGGACGTGCCGCCCATGTCGGTGGAGATCACATGGCCCAGGCCCGTCTCGTTCGACAGGTGCTCCGCGGCGCCGACGCCGGCGATCGGACCGGAGTGGATGGTCTGCAGGGCGTCGGTGGAGTTCATCTGCGCCATGCCACCGGAGTTGTGGATGACCAGCATCGGCTTGCCGTAGCCGGAGTCGCGCAGGTTGTTCGAGAGCTGGCTGAGCGCGTGAAACATGATCTCGTGCAGGAAGCCGTCCACGATGGTGGAGGTCGCCCGCACGTATTCGCCCTTGCGACCAGAGACCTGGTGGCCCAGCAGCAGCGGGATGGCACCCAGCTCGTGGGCCGGGAACTCGTCGAGAATGATCTCCTGGATCGCCAGCTCGTGCTCGGGATTCTCGGTGGCGTTGACCAGCGAAACCACCAGGGCCTCGGCGCCGGCATCCACCAGCTCACGGACCACCGTGCGGACGTCCTCGGGATCGAGCCTCGCCACGATCTTGCCGGCCGAGTTGACGCGTTCCTTGACCGAGCGGATCAGGTACCGCGGCACCAGCGGCTCGGGCCGTTCGGCTGCCGGGAGGTTCTGTTGCATCGAGTAGTCCAGGCCCTCGCCGTACCCCCGGCCGCGGGAGAGCGGGATGGTGTCCTCGAAGCCATGAGTGACGATCGCCCCCACCTTGGGTCCCTTGCGCTCGATGAGAGCGTTGGTGCCCAGGGTGGTGGCGTAGCGGACCGAGTCGACCTCGGTGAGCACGGTGCCGCGGTCCAGTCCGGCCCGGCTGCACGCCAGGTCGAGCGCCTCGTTGAAGCCCAGCGCCAGGTTGTGGTGCGTGGTCAGCGCCTTCGCCTCGACGTAGGTCTCGTCCCAAACGAAGAAGCAGTCGGTGAAGGTGCCGCCGATGTCGACGGAGATACGTTTCATTGTCTCGGTTCTCCCTGCGAGATCAGCGGATGTGGCCGGTCGCCTTGTGCATGGCGGTGTATTTCTGCGCGTCCTCGCCGGGCCCGTAGTTGTGGACCTGCTCGGGGTCGACGCCGCGTTCCTCCCACTGGGCGCGCAGCGCGGCGACGTCGATGACGAGATCGGCCGTCGGCGGATGTCCCGGCGGCACGTATTCGGTCTCGATCTGGGTGGCGCAGCCGGGGCAGTAGAACTCCAGGATCCGGCAGTACGCCGGGTCCGGGGAAAAGGTGAACTCGTAGCGTTCGGGGTCGATGATCGGCTGGTGGATCTCCCGTGGGTCGCGGTCGTAGACCAGACAGCCGAGCTTGTAGTTCCCGTGGGCAGACCAGATGTCGCGGCCGCACACCCGGCAGACCCAGCGCTCGGTATCGAGATCGATGACCAGGTATTCGGTCATGGGGACCCGCATGATGACTTTCCTCTCGTGGCGGTCAGGGGATGCTCGGGGCGGTCAAGGAGGTCACTGGGTGTCGGTCAGCAGCAGGTCCCCCGAGGCGGTGACCCGGAACTGCCAGCCGGGCAGCACGCGGGCGGTGAAGAACGGACCCTCGACGATCACCGGGCCCTCGCCACTCCCACCGGGCGGCATCTCGGCGAGCACGAACACCGGCACCTTGTCGACCTGGTCGGGCGCGGAACGGACCAGGCGGGTCTCATTGCTCGTCACCCGGATCGCGGGCACGTCGGTGTCGGGAGCAACCTCGGGGTGCGGCAGCGCGGCCGTCACCGACAGTTGCAGGGAGACCTGCTTCCCGGGGAAGTCCACGGCGTCGCCGGACTGGTACGGCCTGGTCTCCACCGGCGACCCGTCGGTCTCCTCGATGGTGAGCAATACCTCGGTGCGGCAGTCGTCGAGGTCGTAGCCCTCCTGGAAAATGTCGCGCCTGGCCCGGGCGAGCATCTCGTCGTACGTCGCCGCGGTGCTTGCCGTGGTCGGCTCCGGCACGCCGACCTCGTAGGTCTTGCCGATGTCGGAGAAGGCAATGCCGAACGCGGAGAAGACCGCTGCCATCCGCGGGATCAGCACCTTCTTCACCCCTGCCGGACGAGCGGCACCGACGGCACTCATCGGGCCGGCGCCACCGAAGGCGACGAGGGTCGAGTTCTCCTGGATCAGGTGCGCGAAGGAGTGTGCCAGCGCCTCGAAGTAGGCCTGCTCCATCCGGATCAGCGACTCCTCCAGGCTGATGCCCAGCGGCTCGGCGATGGTCTCGGTGATGACCGCGGCCGAACGGTCGGCGTCGAGCCGGAAGGTGCCGTCGAGGTAGGTGCTGGCGTCGAGGATGCCGAGCAGCAGGTTGACGTCGGTGATCGTGGCTTCCTTGCCACCGAAGCCGAAGCAGGCCGGGCCGGGGGCCGCCCCCACACTGCGTGGCCCGACTGTGATCTGCCCGTCCACCACCGAGATCACCGAGGACCCGCCGACACCGGTCGAGTGCACGTTGCTCATCGGGTAGGAGATCGAGACGCCCTCGATGGTGCCGCGCTCATCGGCCGCCGTCGCACCGCCGCGGACGACCCCCACGTCGGTGGTGGTGCCGCCGATGTCCATCATCAGCGTGTGCTCGAGGCCGTACGTGCGAGCCAGCGCCGCCGTACCCTCCAAGCCGCCGCGCGGCCCGGAGGAGTACGTCTTCAGCGCCACCGCCTTGGCCACCCGCGAGGAGGCTCCGTCGTTGCGGTAGACCAGCAGCGGGTTGAGCACCCTGTACGACTTCAGCCGCCGCTCCGCCGCGTACAGGAACCGCTCCATGGTCGGGTGCAGGAACGAGTTGAGCACGCACGACCACACCCGGCGCGGGTGGTCCCGGTCGCCGGCGAGGGACCACGAGTACAGGAGCGGGATCGAGCCGAGCAGGTGCCGCGGGAACTTGCGCAGCAACACGCTGCGTAGGCGACGCTCCTGTTCCGGCGACTCACCAGCCACCACCACCCGGGCGGCACCCAGGGTGGTGAGCTGGTTGATCCGCTGGACGACTTCGAAGTCGATCTCCTCATCGGTCGCGCCCATGTCGATGGTGAGCACCCGGTCGGCGATCAGGCCGTCGAAGAGGTCCTTCTCGGCTTCACGGCTGCGCATCTGCTCGAACAGGCCCGGCATCGTGCTGAGGATGCCGATCATCGGGCCCCGCCGCTCGACCAGGGCGTTGGTGCCCTGCGTGGTCGAGTAGCGGATGTGTTGCGTAGCGTGCAGCAGCTTCTCCGTGTTGGCCTCGCCGTAGAGGGCGGCCGAGGCCTTCTCGATCCCGTCGAAGAGGCACTCCGACAGGTCGTGCGGAGTAGTGAGGGTCTTGGTGTAGGTGAACTGGTCGCCATCCCAGACGCAGATGTCGGTAAGCGTGCCACCGTTGTCGATGTTGATCAGGGTGTCCATGACGCTCCTCGGTTCGTGACTCCCTGGGTTCCATGCGCAGGCCCCGTTGTTGGGACAACCCTGCTGGCGTCCCACCGGGTGTCGGTGTCCCAAAATTGGACACTCACTGCTCTTGGATGTGGCGTGGCTCTCAGCCACGATGTTCTTCCGCGGGGCCATCCAGGACCCCCGAGGAGGTGCTCATGCCGGACACCGCGAACCGCCTCTTACGGGTAGCCGCAGCCCGGGCAGACTTCCTGGAGTGCGGCCGCGCGGGTGCCGTCGGTGTCCCCGACGTGCTCGCGGCATCATGGGAACGCAGCCAGGCGGCCGGCGTCGACAGCGCACGGCCGCACAGCGACTACATCGACGACATCGACACCGGGTCCCGGCTGGTGCGCTGCGCACGCCCGGTGCTCACTCAGCTCGGCAACGACACCGCGGACCTCCCGCTGGTCATCGCCCTGACCGACCACAAGGCCAGGCTGGTTCAGCGCATCGACTTGTCATCGACGGTCGGGCGGTTGCTCGACAGGGTCGAATTCGCGCCAGGGTTCAACTACTCCGAGTCGATGATGGGCACCAACGGTGTGGGCACCGTGATCGAGGCCGGTCAGCCGGTCAGCATCGTCGGGCCGGAGCACTTCACCGAGCCCCTGCAATGCTTCGCCTGCACCGGCGCCCCGGTCATCGATCCTCTCACCGGCCGGGTAGAGGGAGTGCTGGACATTTCCACGCTCACCCAGACCTGGAGCCCGCTGATGCACACCTTGGTGAAGAGTGCCGCCAAGGACATCAGCCGCAACCTGTTGCTGGATCGCAGCCAGTCCCAGCAGGCCGTTTTCGAGACCTACCTGCGCGCCGAAGCCCGGGCGTCCCGGCAGGCCGTCTTCGCCTTCGGTGACTCGGTCTTCATCGCCAACGCCCCGGCCCAGCGCCTGTTCGACGCCAGCGAGCAGCTGACCCTGCGCGAGCACGCGACCTTCCTCATGAGCCGCCGCGACCGGGTGAGCGACACCCTGGTCCTGCCGGGGGGACGCATGGTCCACATCCGGGGGACCCGGATCCTGACCGGCTCCGAGGTGGCCGGCATGGTGGTGATCGCCGACCTCGTTGCCACGGAGAAGGCCGGATCGCCGGGCGACTTCACCGAGCAGGTGCTGCCACAGATCGCGGTCGCGACCCCGCAGACCTCCCGCATCGCCGGCGACCTGTACCGGCCGCACGAGACCATTACCGGTGGCCGGTCACCGGCGTGGGTACGCGCGTGCGACAAGCTGCGCGAAGCCCTCATGGCGGAGAAGCCGGCGATCGTGCTCGGTGAGACCGGCACCGGAAAGTTCACCCTGGTCGCCGAGATCTTCCACGCCTCGCACCCGGGCAGCCGAAGCGTGTCGATGGACGCCTCCCAGCTGACCATCGAGAACTCTGAGACCGACATCGACTCCCTGCTCGCGGGCAAGCCAGAGCCGACCCTCTACATCGTCCGCAATGTCGACCAGGCCAGCACCGAAGGAGTCGAACAGCTCGACGCGTTCTTCACTGCGATCGGCCGGCTCGACGGCACCACCTCATTCGTTGCGACCCTGTCGGACTCCTCGCTGGACTCCGACCTGCCGTTCCACGCACTCCTCGGCCACTTCGAGGTAGCGATCACCGTGCCGCCGCTGCGATGCCGTACCGATGACCTCTCCACCATCACCTCGTCGGTCCTGCGCGGCATAGCCCCCAACCGCAAGGTGCGGCTCAGTCCAGCCGCCGAACGGATCATCGCGCGCTACTCCTGGCCACGCAACGTCTCCCAGCTGCGCGAGGCCCTCGAACACGCGCTGCGGCGGCGACCGGTCGGGGAGATCCAGGACCAGGACCTGCCGGCGTACTGCCAGACCACCTCGCGGCACGTGCTCACCCCGCTGGAGGCAGCTGAGCGAGACACGATCGTCGCCGCCCTCCAGGAGACCGAGGGCAACCGAATGCTGGCGGCCGCCAGGCTCGGGATGTCGCGGTCCGGCCTTTACCGCAAGCTGAAGGCCTACGGCATCACCGCCTGACGCGTCCCAGGTGGGGCGGATCGCCCTTGGCCCAGTCTGAACCAGGGCACGCCCCGCGCCGGCGGTCCGCACGAAGCGGAGAGTCGCGAAGCCGGTCCGGCGGTAGGCGGCCCGCCGGACCGGCGTCATCCGCTCCGGAAACGGTGATGCTGACCGGGCGCGAGACCATTCCTGCCGATGGCGTGCCGGCAGCTGCCGGCACGCCATCGGCCGCCTGACGATCAGGCGATGTTGGAAGGCCGGACCAGGCCCTCCGCGAGATCCCCGAATCCGGGAGCAATCACGGCGCCCGGGTTGCCGATGACCTCCTCGACAACCAGGGTTTCCGTTGTCAGCAACAGCGCGGCGATCGACGCCGCGCTCTGCAGCGCGCAACGGGTGACTTTCACCGGGTCGATGACACCGAAGCCGGCCATGTCCCCGTATTCTCCGGTCGCGGCGTTGAAACCGTGACCGCGCGGCAGCTCGGCGACCCGCTTGACCACTTCGTCGCCGTCATAGCCAGCGTTGATCGCGATCCAGCGCAGTGGTTCGGCGATGGCCCGCCGGACGATCTCCCTGCCTTCAGCGGCGTCGCCGGCCAGCGTGAGCTTGTCAAGGGCCGAGGCCGCTTGCAGCAGGGCGGTACCACCGCCCGCCACGACACCTTCGGCGAGAGCAGCCCGTGCCGCCGCGAGGGAGTCCTCGACCCGGTGCAGCTTCTCCTTCAGCTCCACGCCGGTCACGGCGCCGACCCTGATCACCGCGACGCCGCCGGACAGCCGGGCGATCCGGGTCTGCAACGTGTCCTGGTCGTGGGCGTTCTCCGCCCGTTCGAACTCCCGCTTGAGCTGGTCGATCCGGGCATGGATCTCGGTGGCGGAACCGGCGCCGTCGACGATCGTAGTCACATGCTCGGTAATGGTGGCCTTCTTGCAACGCCCGAGCTGGCCGAGGGTGACCCGGTCCAGGGAAAGCCCGGCATCCGCGGTAATCACCTGACCGCCCAGAAAAACCGCGAGATCGTTGAGCTCTGCCAACCGGCGGTGACCGAAACCGGGTGCCCGGACCACCGCGGACCGGAAGGTCCCGTGCACATTGTTGGCGACCAGCATGCCCAGTGCCGGTCCCTCGACGTTCTCCGCGAAGACAATCAACTGGCCGCCGGCCCGGGTGACCAGCTCGAGGACCGGCATCAGGGTCTGAACCTGAGAGATCTTCTCGTTGGTCAACAGGATGTAAGGGTCGGTGTAGGCGGCCTCCATCCGCTCGGTGTCGGTGACCATGTACGGCGAGAGGTACCCGTTGTCCAACTCGATACCGTCCACGAAGCTGACCTCGAGTCCGAATATCGGGGATTCCTCGACCGTGACCACCCCGTCACAGCCCACCCGGCCAAGGGCCGCGGCCACGACGTCGCCGATCCGGGCATCGTTGTTGGCGGCGAGGGTCGCCACCCGGGCAAGATCAGCCTCGCCATCGACCTCTCCCCGGTACTTTTCAAACTCCTCCAGCAGGGCGGCCACGGCAGCCTCGATGCCGTTCTTGAGAAACATCGGGTTGGCGCCCCCGTCCACGGCATGCAGACCCTCCCGGACGAGGGCCTGCGCGAGCACGGTGGCGGTGGTGGTTCCGTCGCCGGCAGTGCCGTTGGTCTTGGTCGCGACCTCCTTGACCAGTTGCGCCCCCATGTTGGCGAAGGGGTTACGCAGCTGGATCTCCCTGGCTATGGTCACACCGTCATTGGTGATGGTGGGCGGCCCGGTCAGTTTTTCGATGACGGCGTTGCGGCCCTTTGGACCCAGAGTCACCTTGACGGCGTCCGCCAGGGCATTGACCCCGGCCTCCAGCAGGCGACGCGCCTCGACGTTGAACCGCAGATCCTTGGCCATCTCTTCCTCAGTCCTTCCGCTCTGCATCCGTCAGGGCGGGCCGAGGGCGGCACGATCGTGGCGGCGAGCAGCTGGCGGGGCATGATGGCCAAGCCAGCCCCACCTGGAGCCCGATCCGATCGCACAGTCGCGCCGCCGGAGCCCTGGGTTCCCGAGCCATTCACAGACCGGGTCCGGGTGATCAGTAGATCAGGGTGATCAGTAGATCAGGGGATCAGGATCGCCCGACCGCGCACCTTGCCGTGGTGAAGGTCGTCGAGCGCCTGGTGGAACTCTGCCAGGGGGTAGGCACTCGTGTGCAGGGTGACCTTGCCACGGGTTGCGAGAACCATCAGCTCGACGAGGTCGCTGTACGATCCGACCAGGTTACCGATGAAGTTGATCTCAGTGGAGATGATGTCGATGGTGGGGACGTTCAGCACCCCGCCATAGCCGACAACATAGTACGAACCGGCGCGACGCAGCATGGCGACACCCGCTTCGATCGCACCGCCTTCACCGACAAAGTCGATGACCGCCTCGGCGCCGTTGCCCCCGGTGAGATCGAGTACCGCGGACACCTCGCTGCCGTCGGCCCGCACCGTGTGGTCGGCGCCCAGTTCGCCGGCGAGCCGCAACGCCTCGGCGGAGCGGTCGACGACGATGATCTCGGCTGGGGTGAGGGCACGCAGCACCTGCACACCGATGTGGCCCAGACCGCCGGCTCCGATCACCACGACCCGGTCACCGGGGCTCAGTGCCGCGGCTGCCTTGCGTGCCGCGTGGTAGGCGGTCAGTCCGGCGTCGGCCAGTGCCGCCACATCCGCCGGCTGCAACGACGGGTCGAGTTTGACCACCGACCGGGCGTTGGTCCGCAGGAGTTCGGCGTAGCCGCCGTCGCTGTCGATCCCGGGGAAGGACGCCCGGGCGCAGTGCACGTCGTCGCCGTCCCGGCAGGCCTGGCACAGCCCGCAGGTGACCAGCGGGTGCAGGATGACCGGATCGCCCACGGCTATGTCACTCACCGCCGAACCGACCTCGTGCACCCAGCCGGCATTCTCGTGCCCGAGCACGTACGGCAGGGTCACGCCCGACTTCTGCTCCCACTGCCCTTCGATGATATGCAGGTCCGTCCGACAGACACCGGCGCCGCCGATTCTGACCACCACGTCCAGCGGATGGAGGATCTTGGGGTCGGGGACGTCTACCAGCCGCGGCGCGTTGTCGTACTTGATGACCTGAACGGCCCTCATCGGCCCACCTCCGCGTTCGTTGCTGTCACGTCACTGTCACGTCATGGGTGTGCGGTCACAGGGCCGTACCGCGTCTCCAGCAGACCGCGGCAGACCGTGGTGTTTGCGTCGATCGTCACCCGGACGGTCCGGGCAAATCGCAGCCGGAGAGGCAGCGCCTCGCGATCGATCGGACGGCCGTCGTCGTCGACGAACAGCGGCGCCTCGGGAGCCAGGGACAGTCCGAGGGCGTCCCGTCGGCGCAGCAGGCTGTGTCGTTCCGGTGACTCCGGCATGTCCGCCAGCCGGGCCCGGTACAGCGACTCGGGTGACCAACCCTCGGCTACCAGGCGCTTGGCCGCGCCTTCCAGGCTGGCGGTGTGCGCCTTACGCAGGAAGGTCATCCGCAGGTCGTCGAGGCCTCCGGTGGCCTCCCCGGGGAAACTCGCCGGGAAACCGTCTCCGGCGGCGACTCCGGCGTTGATCTCTTCGGCGGCGAAGTGATCCTCCAGGGCCACGTCCACCTCGGTGACTCCTGGCAGCTCCTTCACCACGTCGTGCGCGTCGGACACCATCAGGTAGGCGAAGTTCGGCGCGCAGAAGTAGGTCGGGAGCCTGAGCCGAACCTGCACCCGCCCGTCCTGGGCCACCAGAGCATGGACGAATCCCAGCTCGGTGACGGGCTGGTCGAGCTCCGGGTCGTACACCCGCCCCAAAGCTTCCCAGACGTCCGCGGCCAGGCCGGTCCTACTGGTTACTGTGGGTGTGGTCATACGGACTGCCCTGCGCCCACGAGAGGCGTCGACGCCGGAGCGCCGCTGCCCGCCCCGCTAACCTCGGCCGGTACCTCGATGTCGTAGAGCGCGGCCGCGTTGAGACCGAGAATTTTGCGCTTGATGTCGGGGGTGAGCACGCCGTACTCGGCCTGCATGTCCTCCGGGATCTGGAAGTCGACGAACTTCTCGACCAGCCACTTGGGGTGCCAGATCGCGTAGTCACTCGAGAAGGTCAGCCGGTTCTCGTCGAGCCAGTAGAGGAGCTCACCGATGATCTGCGCGAAGTAGCGCGGCCGGCTGTGGATGAACGGCATGGCCACCGCGAGCCCACCGTAGACGTTCGGCTCCTGCGTCGCGATCCAGCAGAAGTCCTCCAACCGGGGCAGTCCGACGTGTTCGATGATGAACCGCAGCTCGGGGAATGCCGTGGCCACATCATCGACGTCGGCGACATCGAACGCGTCCCGGTTCAGCGGGTAGATCGTCGGGCCCTTGTGGATGTGGACGTTGCGGATGCCGAGTTCCTGGCACTTCTCCAGATACCGGTAAACCCACGGGTCGGTCAGCTTGTAGCCCTTGGACTCGCCCTTCCACTCGGCCGTGTAGAGCTTCACGCCCTTGAGGTTCCAGCGTGCCGCCAGGTCCGCCAGCTTCGACAGGCCCAGTTCGCCGTCACGCGGGTCGAAGGAGCCGTTCACGATGAACTTGCCGGGGTACTTCTCGGCGAGCGCGCCGTCCTGCTCGGTGGTGTTGAAACCGTTGCGGTAGAAGTCCGTCAGATAGGTGGGCTGGAAGATCCCCTTGTCGACGTAACCGTCCTCGAACAGGTCCTTCACCATGACTTCCGCAGAGTACTTCTGGAACTTTTCCCGTGACCAGAGATACTCCTGCGGGCTCAGATTCACATGGTAGTCGTAGAAGCAGTCGATGAAACCTTTGCCGTAGCGGTTCGCCTGGTTCTCCGGGCTCCCATCCCAGAAGTGCAGGTGGGAATCCACGATGAAGTATCGCTCATTGTCCTTGACGTACATGTGGATATCCTCCGCAATATCACCACGGCCGGTCCACGCCGGGCCGGATGAGCCCGACGTGGACCGTTCCGTTCGTACCGGGTCAGGTCAGTTAGTGACGACTTTCAGGTCGAAATCGATGTACTCCGCCGCGTCCTCAGGGTTGGCGAAAAGTACGGTCTTGTCGTCGAGGTGCACCATCCGGCCGTAGTGCGTGGACATGATCTCTTCGAAGTCGGACACACCGAAATCGAAACCGAGCGCATCCGAGATCTCGTCGAAGTCGAATTCGATCTTACGTTCGCCGTCAACCCGGATCATGGACGGATACTCCTCGACGCGGATACCGGGCTTGCTCCGCATGACGTCGGCGACGACATACCCGTTCTGGTTGTTCATCAGGGTGACGCCACACATGTTTGACGAGGTCCGATTGGCTTTACCGAGCTCTGGGTTTTCGTTCGCGATGGTCACTGCGTCAGCTCCTTCGGCTCGGGCAGACCAAGGTCGGAAAGGACAGCCCGGAACCCGTTGACCGTGGCGTCGAGGGATTCCGAGAAGGTAATGACTTTCTCCTGCGGCTGCGACCAGATCGGCTGCAGTTCATGGGCCGCCTTCAAGCTCAGCGGAACCCACCGGGACAACCAGCCGGAAATGGTCTCGACGTTACCTGCGCCGAACTTCTCGTCGGTGACGAGAAGCTTGAGCAGCGCGCGGGTGTAACGCAGGTCGCGCTCGTAGTCGTTCTCGCCGGTCCCGACCAGGGTCGGCGTGACGTAGTCGCCGTTACGGGCGGCGATCTGCATGACGAGGTGGCTGCGGAACAACACGCCGACCAGCGACTCGAACACGATGTTCGCGGCGACGAGCGCCTCCGCCCAGTCAGCGACCGCGGTGATCCGCTCGACGTTCTCCCGCACCGGCTGCCACACCGGGTCGTCGTGCCAGACCTTGCGGTGGGCCGATCCGTCGAACCCCGCCAGGGACTCGGCCAGCTCCAGGTTGTACAGGGCGAGGTCCTGAGCGAAGCGGAGCTTGTGCGCGCTGTTCACTGCGATGGCAGTGTTGATCATGTTCGTGGGGCCCGACCGCTGAGCGGCGACGAACACGTGCAGGCCCAGACCGTTCTCAGCGTGCATCCAGGCGCCCAGGTGCTGCTCGACAAACTTGGTCCACCCCCGCGACCAGCCGTCGTAGGCATGGGCCGCCCGCGCGTTTTCGAGGTTCTGCTGGATCTGCCGGACAACATTGGAGTTGTTCCGGTAGATGGTCTGCTCCCACTCCTCATTGGGGTCGCGGAAGGCGTGCCAGTCCGAGGAGCGCAGCGCCGTCCAGGCCTGCGGATACCCGCCGGGCCCATCGGCGAAACCGTAGACCCAGCCCTGGGCCAGGTAGCGGTCAGGGTCCGGCTGGACGTCGAAGGTGACGTCCTCGTACATGGTCGCCCGCATTTTCTGCGGCTTGAAGTAGTTGTACGCGCGGCTGGTGGAGCTGGGGAACGTTAACGCGCCCGCCTCCGCGTCGGTGAACTCCGGCTTGGGGAAGCTCCTGGTCTTACCCGTGACTTGCGTCGTCATGCCTGCGCTCCTCGTGGCAGGTCGTCAACCGATGGCCGACCGGTGACCGGTCAGCTTTCGGCGGCGGCCGTGATGGTGAACTTGTCGTAGAAGATCTGTTCTTTCGGGACCCCGCTCGACTCAAGCCGCGGCAATGCCGCGTCAATCATGGGAGGCGGACCGCACAAGTAAACATCGCAGGAGGCGATGTCGGTCTCGTGCCGGTCCACTATATCGGTTACCAACCCGTTTTCCACGGGATGGCCGATATCGTCCGAGTTCTCCGGCATGCTGTCGGACAGGCAGGGGACGAACGTGAAGCCGGGAATCGACGCACCGGTCTGGAGGATCTCGTCGACATAGAACAGATCGCGGGGGGAGCGCGCCCCGTAGTAGAAGACGACCTCCCGCTCGCTGTTCTTCGTCGCCAGCTGGCGTAGCAGGGAGAGGATCGGGGCCATCCCCGCGCCACCACCAATGAAGACGATCCGGCGGTCCGAGCTCACCCGGAGCGTGAAAGCACCGTACGGCCCGGTGACGGTCAGCGGGTCATCGGGGCGCAGACCGTCCTCCAGAAGTCCGGAGAAACGCCCGCCCGGATATTTCTTGATGATGAACTCAAGATAACCTTCCGTTCCCGAGATGTTCGCCATGGAGAACGAACGGTGTTCACTCGAACCAGGAATGGTGATGTCGACGTACTGACCCGGATGGAACATGAAGTCCGGTGAACCGGCGATGTCCAGACGCAACCGGGTGATGTCGTGGGTGAGATCTTCCGTCTCGACGACGGTGCTTTCTATGGTCCGCACCGGAAGGCCGGATCGGATCATGTCCTCGTCGTAGTTGACCAGTTCGACCGACAGATCGCTGAAGGCGTGCGCCCGGCACAGCAGGATGTAGCCCTCATCGCTTTCGTAGTCGGCCAACGCGAAGGTCGAATAGCGGCCCATCTGTACATCACCGTCAAGCAGGAAGGACTTGCACGCCGAGCACTGTCCCTCCTTGCATCCGTGCATCAGGTTGACGCCCTGGCGGAACGCCGCGTCGAGCACGGTCTCGTCCTCGGTAACCTCGATCTCCACGTCGACCGGCTCGAACCGGACCCGGTGGGTGTCGCTCATGCCCGTCTCTCTCCTGCTTTGAAAACCCGTCGTATCCGGGCGAGCCGCCCGGGCCGCGCCTCGGTGGTGCGGTCCCACCGGCGCTCGTGTCGCGGCGCCGGTGGGACCGTGTTCGGTCGAACGCATTCAAGAAACGTCCGTCGGCCCCCTCGGACGGCGGTTCTTCAACACGCCCGCAGCTTGCAGGGCGCTACTAGGAAACGGGTGCCGGCCGACCGCCCGGACCGCCGGCCCGGTAGGCCGCCATCGTTGCCTCACGCTCGGCGTCGCTCATCTCGTTGAGTGCGACGTTCGGACTGCTGAACGTGATGCCGCGGACATCGTCGAGCGTCCAGAGCTTCGAGGGGTCGTCGAGCTCGAGGTGAGGCTGCGGGATCAGGGTCTTGCCGTCATCACGGACGTACCCGAGGTCGGAGATGACATCGGCGAGATCCCAGTTGTGGTAGAGAGTCTCCCACTCCCGCTTGCCGGTCAGCCGGCCCATGTTCGGCGTCGGGCGGCCCTGGTATTCCGGCCGGAACGCCACCTTGTCCGTCCAGTGGCAGGCTTCGGAGCAGTAGGTGCGCCACTGGTCGTCCACCTTGTCATGCACCGTGTCCTCGCGGATCACGCAGGGCACCATGCACGTCCAGCACCGCTGGGGGTACTGGTAGTCGACGTTCTCGAACGCGATGGGCTTGTTCCGGCCGGGGTAACGCATCCGGTTGTAGTTCTCCCACCACTTGCCGTACTTGTTGTACCAGCCCGGGTACTTCGACTCGAACCACTCGAAGTCGTCGTCGGTCATCGGGTCGATCCGCCAGTAGTTCACCGGCCACCCGGTGGCGAAGAACTGCGCGACCTCGTGCACGTACCCCTTGTTGTAGATACGGTTCCAGGCTTCCTCGACCAGGTCGTGGGGGATCACCAGGCCGTACTTCTCGAGGGGGATGAGGTAGCTGCGGTAGTAGTCGTCGTAGATCCAGCGCTGCCACATCTCCGCGTAGCTCTCGCGGTCCTTGCGGCGGTCCTTCGTGCCGTACTCGATGAAGGTGCCGATCGCGGCATCCACCACGGCGTGGTTGTTCCACCACGCGTAGCGCAGGTCGCGCTCGAGCAGCGGCCGGTTGGCCTCGTCGGCGAGCGCCATGAGCAGGATGGAGTACCCGTTGCTGATGTGGCGGGACTCGTCGGACTGGACCGAGTGGAACACCGTCGGTAGCAGGTAGTCGCCGTTGGCGGCCGCCTCGGACGGCATCGCGACGAACAGGGTGTTGGTGAACGCCGTCTCGGCGACGACGGTCAGGTAGATGTTCGCCGCGGTGATCGCGTCACCAGTGATGAAGCCCTCACCGAACTGGCGGCCGATCGTTCCGGCGTAGTTGTTGGCGAACGCCTTCTCAGTGATGTCGAAGCCGGCCGGGTCGATGTAGTGGTTCATGTACAGGCGCTTGAGGTTCATCTGGATCGTCGAGTGACGCACCTCGTCGATCATCTGTACCGCGAGCCCGTTGTGGATCTCAGGGTTGGGGACGGCATCGATCGCCATCGGCATCGCCCGGGCCGCGGAGATCTCCGGGAACGGGATGATCGACAGGAAGAGCTTCTGCCACTCCATCCAGCGCTGCTGGACCTGGCGGAACATGTTGCCGCGGATCGCGCCGTCCATCGCGCCGTACACGCGGTTGTCCTTCTCCTCCTCCATCGGGAAGTAGGAGCGCAAGATCTGCTTGAGCGGGTCCTTCTTCGGAGACTTATCGAAGGTATAGTCGGTGGCAAACCGCTTCGCGGGCGTCGCGAACGTCGGATCCCATGACAGCTCCGTGATCTTCTTATGTGCCTTTGTCAAGCTTTGACGGCTCACGCCCTGCCTCCTGGACGATACGGGGTCGGGCAGACACCGGCGATGCCCGCCTGCACCGAGGTCGACGCCGATCCGCGTCGACCCTCCTTCCGGCCGGAACCGGTGCCTGCGCCACGTCCCTTCGTATGTCCCACATCACACTCCCTGTGGGAGGTGTGTGGTATCTCAATCTGAGACAGGTGCCAGAGCTCGACCAACAAGATCAATGCGGAGGCGACCGGCGACCGCCGCCGGTCGGGGGCCGGTCCGGGGTTGGTCGGGCGCGGCGGGCACCCGGCAGTGGACGGAGCACAAGGTCTAGCCAGACGGTAGGCGGCGATCTAACCTCGCTCGGGAACCGCTCGTGACCACGTCGGACGCTGCGGTTGTACCGGAGTCGTCGAGGTTCGCCGTTCGCGGGAGGAGATCCATCAGATGGTTGGTTGTTCGAGCAACTTAGATGCTCATGATCATTATGGCGCCGAGGTTGCGCAGGCACGGGAGCTGTTCCTGACCACCGGCTCCATCGAGCCGGACAGGGTACGCGATAGCATCCGGGCGTCCTGGTTACGCTCCCGGCACTGGGAGGTAGCGGCGGAAGGCCCCCGACTCACGTTCGTGGGCGACCTCGACATCGACAACCCGGTCAGCCGCGCCGCAGCGCCCATCGTCCGCCAAATCGGCGATCAACTTGTCGATCAGCCTATCAGCATCATCCTGACCGATGCCGAGGGGGTCGTCCTGGCCCGGCGCACCGGTGACCGCGCCCTGGAGAAGCACCTCGACGCGGTCCAGCTCGCACCGGGTTTCAGCTATGCGGAAAGACTGGTGGGAACCAACGGAATCGGTACCGCGCTCGAGGGAAGGTCCCCCGCCCATGTCTTCGGACACGAGCACTACGCCTCGAACCTCGAGGATCTGGCCTGCGCCGGAGTGCCGGTGTACCATCCAGTCACGAGGAAGATCATCGGCGTCTTAGACCTGACCTGTTGGCGCCCGGACGCTGGGCCGCTGCTCATGGCCATGGCCCGGGCTGCGGCGGCACAGATTCAGGAATCCCTGCTCGCCGACGAAGAACACCGTGACCTTGCCCTGTTACGGGAATATCTCAGGACATGCCAGCGGATTTCCGGCGTGGTACTCGGCCTCAACGACGACGTCGTCATGATGAACGAGCACGCGCGCCAACTGCTCGACCCCCGCGACCAGTCGGTGCTGATCGGGCGGCTCACCGATGTCGTCGCCAGACGCCGTACCACCACCCTGATGGTGGAGCTGCCCAGCGGAACCTGGGCCCGCGTGCACTGCCGGACAGTGGCGACGGAGAGGGCCACCGACGGGGCGGTGGCCCATGTCCGTTTTGTCGAAGCGCCGCGCCCCCGGCATGCGGACACCGCCCTGACGCGGCTTCCACTGCCCGGCATCGTCGGCTCCGGAACTCTATGGACCCGTGCGTGCCGGGAAGTGGACGCGGCTGCGCAAGCAGGTGAGTGGGTGATATTACGAGGAGAGCCCGGCGTGGGCAAAACAGCCTTGGCCCGGGCCGTGTGCCAGCGGCGTGATCCGTCCGCGTGGTTCTCCATTATCGACGGCCACAACACTACTGTTCGGGAGTGGGGGACCCTTCTCCGCCACGAACTGAGCCGTAGCCGGGGCACGCTGGTGGTACGCCACGCCGATCGCATCGACCCCTACCGGCTGCATGTGCTGGCGTCCGCCTGCCAAGCAGCGGAGGCGGGAGGCCGCCGGGATCTGCCGTGGGTAGTCCTGACGCTCAGCGCCGATGACAAACCCCTCGGCCCCCTGATGCGCTACTTCCCGCGTTGCATCGAAGTGCCCCCGTTGCGGCACCATATCGACGATCTGCACCAAATCGTGCCGTTCCTGCTGGTGAAACTTACCCGTGGCGGCCAACTCGCCTGCTCCCCGCAGGCTATGCAAGCACTGTTGCGTGCCAGTTGGCCAGGCAACATCGAGCAGGTGCGCCAGGTGCTGCGCAAAGTCATCCAGGTTCGCCCCGCAGGCACGATCATGGTCGGTGACCTGCCGCCGGAATGTCACACGGTCACCCGCCGGGTTCTCGGAGCCATGGAGGCGATCGAGCGAGACGCAATAGTGCAGAGCCTGCTCAGTGCGGACGGGAACAGGACCCTCGCGGCGCGGGCGCTCGGCATGTCGCGAGCGACGATCTACCGCAGAATCCGGCAGTACGGCATCGAGATCCCCGCTCCCAGCGTGTAGACGCAATCTTGCGTAGAGCCCACGGGCGCAGCGTGCGGGGAGCAGCAGCCCTACGACAGGCCGGAGTGGCGGTCCCTAACGCGGGAGGCCCATCATGGCTGCGCGGTCGCGACCCGGTCCCGGCCGGAGTGCTTTGCCTGGTAGAGGGCCGTGTC
>NZ_CDXDOR010000059.1:0-1041 GCF_978021225.1 Frankia sp. CeTa3Moorea
GGGCCGGGGTGGGAGCGGGGTGACATGGCCCATACCCCCACCCATGCTCTCAGCTCTGCGTGACGCTCCCGCCGGCAGCGGCGATCTTCTCCTTCGCGGAGGCCGAGAACGCGTCCGCGCTCACGTGCAGCGCGACGTCGATGTCGCCGTTGCCCAGCACCTTCACCGGCGACTTGCCCCGCACCGCACCCCTGGCCACGAGGTCGGCCTTGGTGACCTCACCACCTTGCGGGAACAGCTCCGCGAGGGTGGCGACGTTCACGACCTGGTACTCGACGCGGAACCGGTTGCGGAAGCCCTTCAGCTTGGGCAGGCGCATGTGCAGGGGCATCTGGCCACCCTCGAACCGGGCGGGCACCTGCTTGCGGGCCTTCGAGCCCTTGGTGCCCCGCCCGGCGGTCTTGCCCTTGGAACCCTCACCACGACCGACGCGGGTTTTGGACTTATGGGCGCCGGGGGCCGGCCGGAGGTGGTGCACCTTCAGGCCGCGGCCACGGACGGCCTGCGCCGAGCCGGCCTCAGTGCCCGCGCCGGTGGCGCCGGTGTCGTCACCGGCGTCGGTCTTCGTCAGTTCGGCCATGGCTAGGAGTCCACCTCCTCGACCCGGACAAGATGGGTCACAGTTCTGATCATCCCGCGAATCTCGGGACGATCATCACGGACGGTCGTCGCGTTGATCTTCCGCAGACCAAGGGTACGCAGCGTGGCCCGCTGGTTCGAGGTACCACCGATCCCCGACCGGATCTGCGTGATGCGCAGCTTGGCCATCAGACACCGGCTCCCGCCGCACGAGCGCGCAGCATGGCCGGCGGAGCGACGTCCTCCAGCGGCAGGCCGCGACGGGCGGCGATCTCCTCGGGACGCATCAGGCCACGCAGAGCAGCGACCGTCGCGTGCACAATGTTGATCGGGTTCGATGAGCCGAGCGACTTCGAGAGCACGTCGTGCACACCGGCGCACTCCAGCACGGCACGGACCGGACCACCGGCGATGACCCCGGTACCGGGCGAGGCGGGCTTGAGCAGCACGACGCCGGCCGCC
>NZ_CDXDOR010000059.1:1610-6132 GCF_978021225.1 Frankia sp. CeTa3Moorea
GGCGGCCGGAACCTCCTTGGCCTTGCCATAGCCGACGCCCACGGTCCCGTCCGCGTCACCGACCACGACGAGCGCCGTGAAGCTGAACCGACGTCCGCCCTTGACAACCTTCGCCACGCGGTTGATCGCGACAACCCGCTCGACGTAGGCGTTCTTCTCCTGCGCCGGGCCGCTGCCCGACCGGTCCCGGCGTTCCCGACGGTCCGAGCCGCCGGAGCCGCCGCCGCGGCGCTGCTGGCCTGGCATCTACAACATCTCCCTGTTCTGGCTGTACTGGCGGTAAAGGCTGGACTGACAGTAAAGGCTGGGGGCAGTCATCAGAAGTCCAGCCCGCTCCCCCGCGCCGCGTCCGCGAGCGCGGCGATGCGGCCGGAGTAGGTCCGCCCACCGCGATCGAACACGACCGCGGCGATCCCGGCCGCCTTCGCGCGCTCGGCGACCAGTGCGCCGACCTTGCGGGCCTGCTCGGTCTTGTCCCCCTCGCCGCCGCGCAGCGACACGTCCAGAGTGGACGCCGACGCCAGCGTGTGGCCGGCGACGTCGTCGATGACCTGGGCGTAGATGTGCCGCGAGGACCGGGTGACGACGAGCCGTGGGCGGGACGGGGTGCCCGCCACCTTCTTGCGCACCCGGACGTGCCGACGGAGCTTCGCGGTCCGTCGGCGCGAGCTGGCGCCGAGGCTCACTGCCATGATCTATCTCCTACTTCCCGGTCTTCCCGACCTTGCGGCGGACGACCTCGCCCTGGTAGCGCACGCCCTTGCCCTTGTACGGGTCGGGCTTGCGCAGCCCGCGGATCTTCGCGGAGACCTCACCGACCAGCTGCTTGTCGATCCCGTGGACCACGAAGCGGGTCGGGGTCTGCACCTCGAAGCGGATGCCCTCCGGGGCCTTGACCGGCACCGGGTGGCTGTATCCGAGGGCGAACTCCAGGTCGGAGCCCTTGGCCTGGACACGGTAACCGACGCCGACGATCTCCAGGGTCTTCGAGTATCCGGCGGTGACGCCGGTGACCATATTGGAGACCAGGGTGCGAGTCAGGCCGTGCAGCGACCGGGAGCGACGCTCATCGTCGGGCCGGGTCACGAGGAGCCGACCGTCCTCGGTGTTCACCACGATCGGCTCGGCCACGACGTGGCTCAGGGTGCCCTTGGGCCCCTTGACGGTGATGGTGGCTCCCTGGACGGTGACATCGACACCGCTGGGGACGGGAATGGGCAGGCGCCCGATCCGTGACATCGCTCGCCCTCCTTACCAGATGTAGGCGAGGACTTCCCCGCCCACGCCCCGCTTGCCCGCCTGCTTGTCGGTCAGCAGACCCGACGAGGTGGAGATGATGGCGACGCCCAGGCCCCCGAGGACCTTCGGGAGGTTCGTCGCCTTGGCATAGACCCGCAGACCCGGCTTGCTGATGCGCTTGATCCCGGCGATCGAGCGTTCCCGGTTGGGGCCGTACTTCAGATCGATGACCAGGGTGTGGCCGACGCCGCCAGCCGAGGTCGCGTCCTCGACGTGCCAGCCGGAGATGTATCCCTCCTGCTGGAGGATCTCGGCAATGTGCGTCTTGATCTTGCTGTGAGGCATCACCACGCGGTCGTGGTACGCCCGGCTGGCGTTCCGGACACGCGTGAGCATGTCCGCAATCGGATCGGTCATCGTCATGGCTTGACGCCTTTCTCACGGCGGTTCCCGCCGGCGCCGAGGTCGTCCTCGGCCGCTGGATGCCGGGCCTGCCGCGATCGGGTGGAGGTGCGGTGGTAGTGCGGTGGAGCCGTGCTGCCGGTGGAGCCGTGCCGGCCCCGGTCCGGGGCGCGGTACCGGCCTACCAGGAGCTCTTGGTGACGCCGGGCAGCTCGCCGCGATGCGCCATCTGCCGCAGGCATACCCGGCAGAGCCCGAAGCCCCGGTACACCGAGCGGGACCGGCCGCAGCGCTGGCATCGGGTGTAACCCCGGACCGCATACTTCGGCTTACGGTTCGACTTCTCGATCAGTGCTTTCTTGGCCATCTCTCTAGTTCTCCCGGAAGGGGAAGCCCAGCGCCCGCAGGAGCGCCCGGCCCTCGTCGTCGGTGGTCGCGGTGGTGACGACCGTGATGTCCATGCCCCGAACCCGATCGATCCGGTCGATATCGATCTCGTGGAAGATCGACTGCTCGGTCACCCCGAAGGTGTAGTTGCCGGCACCGTCGAACTGCTTCGGCGACAGCCCGCGGAAGTCACGGATACGCGGCAGCGCGATGGTGACGAGGCGGTCGAGGAACTCCCACATCCGGTCACCACGCAACGTCACCTTGGCGCCGATCGGCATCCCTTCGCGCAGCTTGAACTGGGCGATGGACTTCTTCGCGCGCCGGACCGCGGGCTTCTGGCCGGTGATGGCCGCGAGATCCCGCACAGCGCCATCGATCAGCTTCGCGTCCCGGGCGGCGTCTCCGACCCCCATGTTGACGACGACCTTGACGACGCCGGGGATCTGCATGACGTTGCGGTAGGAGAACTGGTCCCGCAGCGCCGGGGCGATCTCGTCACGGTACCGCTGCTTGAGCCGTGGAACCGGGCGAGCGCCGGTGGTCCGGCCTTCGATGGTCCGGCCCTCGGTGGTCACAGTCATGGTCTAATCTCGTTTCCCAACTGCTCGACTGCTCGCTCGGCCTACAGCTCGGTGCCGGTGCGCCGCGAGACACGCACCTTGGTGCCGTCGTCGTTGATGCGGTAACCGATCCGGGTCGGCTTCCCGTCAGACGGGTCGACGATCATCACGTTGCTCACGTGGATCGGCGCCTCCTGGGTGATGATGCCCCCGGACTGCGAGCCGCGCGTGCTCTGCTGGACCCGGGTGTGCCGGGTGATCCGGTTCGCGCCCTCGACGAGGACCTTGTTCTGCTCCGGGTAGGCGCGGATGACCTTACCCTTGAGCCCACGGTCCTTGCCGGTGATGATCTGGACCGTGTCGCCTTTCTTAATCTTCAAAGTGGCCACGGTCACAGCACCTCCGGTGCCAGCGAGATGATCTTCATAAACTTCTTGTCACGCAGCTCCCGGCCGACCGGCCCGAAGATGCGGGTGCCCCGAGGGTCACCACCGTCCCGGATGAGCACCGCCGCGTTCTCGTCGAAGCGGATGTAGGAGCCGTCCGGCCGCCGGCGCTCCTTGGTGGTACGCACCACGACCGCCTTGACCACGTCGCCGCGCTTCACGCCGGCGCCGGGCAGGGCGTCCTTCACCGTGCCGACGATGATGTCGCCGATCCCCGCGTAACGACGCCCAGAGCCGCCGAGCACCCGGATGCAGAGAATCTCCCGCGCTCCGGTGTTGTCGGCGACCCGAAGTCGCGACTCCTGCTGAATCACTTTCCGCTCCTGATCACCCGGTCCTGCCCGGCCCCGGCGTCCGGGCCAGAACTACTTCACTACTTCGCCTTCTCCAAGACCTGAACGATCCGCCACCGCTTGGTCGCCGACAGCGGCCGCGTCTCCATCAGCAGGACGCGGTCGCCGACACCGGTGGTGCCGCTCTCGTCGTGCGCCTTGACCTTCTTGGTACGACGGATCGTCTTGCCGTACAGCGGGTGCTGCACCCGGTCCTCGACCGCGACCACGACGGTCTTGGTCATCTTGTCGCTGACCACGAGGCCCTCTCGGACCTTACGGAATCCGCGGGGGAGAGTCGCCGCGTCCGTGCTCTGCGAAGCCTCCTGGGAGGCCGTCTCGTCTGTCACTGTCCTCACGCCCGTTCCGACTGCGTCGCGTCATCGTCCGCCGCGCCGGCCGCCACCGCCGGATCGTCGGTGATACCCAGCTCCCGTTCGCGCATGACGGTGTAGATCCGGGCGATGTCGCGCCGCACGGCCTGCAGCCGGCGGTTGTTCGACAACTGCCCGGTCGCCGCCTGGAACCGGAGGTTGAACAGCTCCTCCTTGGCCTCCCGAAGCTTGTCGACGAGCTCCTCGCCCGACAGGCTCCGCAGCTCGTCCGCGGTAGCGACAGCCATTACGCACCACCTTCACGGACCACGAAACGGCACTTCATCGGCAGCTTGTGGATGGCCCGCCGCATCGCCTCGCGGGCCACCGGCTCCGCGACCCCGGACAGCTCGAACAGGACCCGGCCCGGCTTGACGTTCGCAACCCACCACTCAGGCGAGCCCTTACCGGAACCCATCCGGGTCTCGGCCGGCTTCTTGGTCAGCGGACGGTCCGGGTAGATGTTGATCCAGACCTTTCCACCACGACGGATGTGCCGGGTCATCGCGATACGGGCCGACTCAATCTGCCGGTTCGTCACGTAAGCCGACTCCAGGGCCTGAATCCCGTACTCACCGAACGTGACCCGGGTTCCGCCCTTGGCGGCACCAGTCCGCCCGGGGTGGTGCTGCTTGCGGTGCGCGACCTTCCGGGGAATCAGCATGTCTATTCCTCCGCCTTCTCCGGAGTGTTCGCCACGGCCGCCTCAGGCGTCGCGGCCGGCGTACTCGGCGCCGCGGCCGGCGTACTCGGCGCCGCGGCCGGCGTACTCGGCGCCG
>NZ_CDXDOR010000059.1:6367-29638 GCF_978021225.1 Frankia sp. CeTa3Moorea
CGGTGGCGGACTCCGCGACAGGTGCCGTCGACTCGGTCGACTCGGTCGACTCGGCCGCCGCGGCCTCGCCCGCCGGAGTCTCAGCCGGGGCGTTCCCGCCGCCACCACCACGGCCCCGGCGCTCGCTGCGGGCCGCCGCCCGGCCCGCTTCGGTCCCGCCCTGGGTCGTGCCGGACGAGCCGGAACGCGGCCCGCGGCGCGGGCGCTCCCGGCGGGTCTGGCGCTGCAGCGCCTCCTGCGCCTCACGCTCGGCCCGGCTCTGGACGACGTCGCCCTTGTAGATCCAGACCTTCACGCCGATGCGGCCGAAGTTCGTCCGAGCCTCATAGAAGCCGTAGTCGATGTCCGCGCGAAGGGTGTGCAACGGCACCCGACCCTCGCGGTAGAACTCCGACCGGCTCATCTCGGCGCCACCGAGACGACCCGAGCACTGCACCCGGATCCCCTTCGCGCCGCCCTTCATCGCGGTCTGCATGGCCTTGCGCATCGCCCGGCGGAAGCTGACCCGGCTGGAGAGCTGCTCAGCCACCCCCTGGGCGACGAGCTGGGCGTCGACCTCGGGGTTCTTCACCTCGAGGATGTTGAGCTGCACCTGCTTGCCGGTGAGCTTCTCCAGGTCGCCACGGATACGGTCGGCCTCGGCGCCACGGCGACCGATGACGATGCCTGGGCGCGCGGTGTGGATGTCCACCCGCAGCCGCCCCTGGGTCCGCTCGATGTCGACCCGGCTGATGCCGGCCCGCTCCATGCCCCGCGACATCATCTTGCGGATCTTCACGTCCTCGCCGACGTACGCCTTGTACTGCTTGTCGGCGTACCAGCGAGAGGTGAACTCCGAGGTGATACCAAGCCGGAACCCGTGCGGGTTGACCTTCTGCCCCACTACCGGGCCCTCCTTGTCGTCTTCGCGGTCGTCTTCGCGCCCCGGCCGGCCGCGGAGACCGGCTCCCGGCTCTCCACCACGACGGTGATGTGGCTGGTGCGCTTGCGGATCCGATAGGCCCGGCCCTGGGCGCGGGGCCGGATGCGCTTGAGCGTCGGCCCCTCGTCCACGTAGACCTCGCCGACCCACAGGGTGGCCGGATCGAGGCTGTGGTTGTTCTCGGCGTTCGCCGCGGCGCTGGCGACAACCTTGTACACGTCCTCGCTGGCCGCCTGCGGAGCGAACCGGAGGATGTCCAGCGCCTCGCCGACCGAGCGCCCGCGCACCAGGTCGACGACCCGGCGGGCCTTCGTCGGCGAGACCCGGACATAGCGGGCCGAGGCCTTGGCCCCGGGAAGACCGGCCCGGGTCAGGCCGTCAACGAGATCGTCAGCCACGGCGTGACCTCCGGTCCTCCTTGACGTGGCCACGGAAGGTCCGGGTCGGGGCGAACTCGCCGAGCTTGTGCCCGACCATGCCCTCGGTGATGAAGACCGGGACGTGCTTGCGGCCGTCGTGCACGGCGATCGTGTGCCCCAGCATGTCGGGGATCACGGTCGACCGGCGCGACCAGGTCTTGATGACGTGCTTGGTGCCCTTGGAGTTCTGCAGATCCACCTTCTTGAGCAGGTGGTCGTCGACGAACGGGCCCTTTTTCAGACTGCGTGGCATGGCTGTGTCTCCTCCTTCCCGCTCAGATCCGATGGGTGCGGCTGGTCGGCGGCGCGCTGGTGGTCGACGCGGCCCGGGGCCTGGAGATCACCACTACCGCCGCCTGTTCTGCTTGCGACGACGCACGATGAGCGCGTCGGACGACTTGCGGGTCGCGCGGGTCCGCCCCTCCGGACGGCCCTTGGGGTTGACGGGGTGACGACCGCCGGAGGTCTTACCCTCACCACCACCGTGCGGGTGGTCGACCGGGTTCATCGCGACACCACGCACGGTGGGTCGGCGACCCTTCCAGCGCATCCGGCCGGCCTTACCCCAGTTGATGTTGCTCTGCTCCGCGTTGCCGACCTCGCCGACCGTCGCGCGGCAGCGCACATCCACGTTGCGGATCTCACCGGAGGGCATCCGCAGCTGGGCGTAGGGGCCGTCCTTCGCGACGAGCTGCACACTCGTGCCGGCGCTGCGGGCGATCTTCGCACCACCACCGGGACGCAGCTCGATGGCGTGCACCACCGTGCCGGTCGGGATGTTGCGCAGCGGCAGCGCGTTGCCGGGCTTGATGTCGGCGCCCACGCCGGAGCTGACCGTGTCGCCCTGCCTGAGCTTCACCGGCGCGAGGATGTAGCGCTTCTCCCCGTCGAGGTAGTGCAGCAGCGCGATCCGGGCGGTGCGGTTGGGGTCGTACTCGATGTGCGCGACCTTGGCCGGCACCCCGTCCTTGTCCCGCCGGAAGTCGATGACCCGGTACGCCCGCTTGTGGCCGCCGCCCTGGTGCCGGGTGGTGATCCGGCCGTGGACGTTGCGCCCGCCCTTGGAGTGCAGCGGGCGGACCAGCGACTTCTCCGGGTGGTCACGAGTGATCTCGACGAAGTCGGCCACGCTCGCACCACGACGCCCCGGCGTCGTCGGCTTGTACCTACGAATACCCATGGCTTCCTACCGTCCTGGACCCACCGCCGCCGCGGAGCGCACGCGCTCAGGCACCGGGGCCTCCGAAGATCTCGATCGTGTCACCGGGAGCCAGGCTCACCAGGGCCCGCTTGGAGGCGGACCGGTGTCCCCAGCCGTGCTTGGTCCGCTTGCGCTTGCCCTGCCGGTTGATGGTGTTCACCCGCAGGACCCGCACATTGAAGATCTGCTGGACCGCGAGCTTGATCTGGGTCTTGTTCGCGTCCGGACGCACGATGAAGGTGTAGACGTTCTCGTCGAGCAGGCCGTAGCTCTTCTCGGAGACGACCGGCCGCAGGATCACGTCACGCGGGTCGGGAATCACTTGTTCTCCTCCGCCCCGGCCACACCTTCGGTGCCCGCGGCAGCCTCGGTCCCGGCGGTGGAGGTCGCCGGACGGGTGTCACGAGCAAGGAATGCGGCCAGCGCCTCCTCGGTGAAGACCACGTCGTCGCTCACCAGCACGTCATAGGTGTTGAGCTGGCCCGGGTCGAGCAGGTGCACCGCCGCGACGTTGCGCAGGCTCTTCCAGGTCAGCTCGTCCGAACGGCTCGCCACCAGCAGCACCCGGCGGGTGTCGGCGATCGTCCGCAGCGCGGTGACCGCGCTCTTCGTCGACGGCGCCTCGCCGGAGACCAGCGAGGACACCACGTGCACCCGGTTGTTGCGGGCCCGGTCGGACAGCGCGCCGCGCAGCGCGGCGGCCTTCATCTTCTTCGGGGTCCGCTGGTCGTATCTGCGCGGCGTGGGGCCATGCACGGTGCCACCGCCGGTGAACTGCGGAGCCCGCAGCGATCCCTGCCGGGCCCGGCCGGTGCCCTTCTGCCGATACGGCTTACGGCCACCGCCGCGGACCTCGCCGCGGGTCTTCGTGTCGTGCGTGCCCTGGCGGGCCGCCGCGAGCTGCGCCACCACGACCTGGTGGATCAGCGGGACGTTGAGCGGCACGTCGAACACGCCACCGGGCAGCTCGACACTGCCGCCGTCGCCCCCGTTCGGCGCGTGCACCGCGACGGTGCGCGTGGTGACGCTCGGGTCGGATGTGACCACCCGGCTCATGCCGAGACCTCCTCACCGGTACCGGCCGGCTCGGCCGCCGGGGCGATGGCCTCGGGCGCCGGGCGCTTGGCCGCGCTGCGCACGAGGACCAGACCACCGTCCGGGCCGGGCACCGCACCCCTGACCAGCAGATAGCCGCGCTCGGTGTCGACGGCGTGGATCGTCAGCCCCGAGGTCGTGGTGCGCACGTGACCCATCCGGCCGGCCATGCGCAGGCCCTTGAACACGCGACCGGGAGTGGCGCAGCCGCCGACCGACCCCGGCGAGCGGTGCTTGCGCTCGACGCCGTGCCCCGCGCCCAGGCCCTTGAACCCGTGACGCTTCATGACACCGGCGAACCCCTTACCCTTCGAGGTGCCGGTGACGTCGACGACGGTCCCGGCGGAGAACACCTCGCCAGTCAGCTCCTGGCCGGGCCGGTAGTTGCCGGCATCGGCGGTCCGCAGCTCGACGAGGTGGCGCCGAGGCGTCACCCCACTGGTGGCGAAGTGGCCGCGAGCGGGATTGTTGATCTTACGCGGGTCGATCTCGCCGTAACCGAGCTGCACGGCCGAGTAGCCGTCCGAGTCAGGCGTCTTGACCTGCGTGACGACGTTAGGTCCGGCCTTGATGACGGTGACCGGCACGACGCGGTTGTTCGCGTCCCATACCTGGGTCATCCCGAGCTTGGTGCCCAGGAGCCCTCTGTAGTTGCGGATGAGCATGACTGCGCCGGCCCCTCTTACAGCTTGATCTCGATATCGACGCCGGCGGGCAGGTCGAGGCGCATGAGCGAGTCGACCGTCTTGGGCGTCGGGTCAAGAATGTCGATCAGCCGCTTGTGCGTCCGCATCTCGAAGTGCTCGCGGCTGTCCTTGTACTTGTGCGGCGACCGGATGACGCAGTAGATGTTCTTCTCCGTCGGCAGCGGCACCGGTCCCGCGACCTGCGCGCCCGTCCGCGTCACCGTCTCGACGATCTTCCGCGCCGAGCTGTCGATGACCTCGTGGTCATAGGCCTTGAGCCGGATGCGGATCTTCTGTGCCGCCATGGTGGGCTTCGCCTGTCCTGTCTGTCTCGTCCGGCCGGTATCGCTACCGGGTCACCGCCCGTAGATCCTCACCGCCGGCCGCGCGGCGAGCCTGGCGCCCCGCCGCCGGCGGAAAGAATCTGCCGGTTGTACCGCTGTCTCGTGCCGGTCCCGCTCGACGTGTCGACCGGGACCGGGCTGCGTCCCTTGCCGGCGGCCGGTTGTCCTCGGCAGCCGAGTCTCGCGAGAGCCCTGCCTGGCCGGGGCGACCCCGCCACACGTGGCGCCGGACCCCGTCTGGTCAGGCAGCGCAGTGGGCGGTGGGTCCGTACACACGCCCGGACCCACCGCCCACGGCTACTACTTGAGAACCTTCGTGACCTGGCCCGCGCCGACGGTCCGGCCACCCTCGCGGATGGCGAAGCGCAGACCCTCCTCCATGGCGATCGGCTGGATCAGCTCGACCGTCATCTCGGTGTTGTCCCCCGGCATGACCATCTCCGTGCCCTCGGGGAGGGTCACGACGCCGGTCACGTCGGTGGTGCGGAAGTAGAACTGCGGGCGGTAGTTCTTGAAGAACGGCGTGTGCCGTCCGCCCTCATCCTTGTTGAGGATGTAGACGCGAGCCTCGAACACCGTGTGCGGGGTGATCGACTTCGGCTTGACGATGACCTGGCCGCGCTCGACGTCCTCACGCTTGATACCGCGCAGGAGCAAACCGACGTTGTCGCCGGCACGCCCCTCGTCAAGCAGCTTGCGGAACATCTCGACACCGGTCACGGTGGTGGAGGTGGTCTCCGGCTTGATGCCGACGATCTCCACGGTCTCGTTGACCTTGACGATTCCGCGCTCGACGCGGCCGGTGACCACGGTGCCACGACCGGTGATCGTGAAGACGTCCTCGATCGGCATGAGGAACGGCCGGTCGATGTCACGCTGCGGCTCAGGGATCGACTCGTCGACCGCCGCCATGAGCTCGAGGAGCTTGGCGCCCCACTCCTTGTCGCCCTCCAGCGCCTTGAGCGCGGAGACCCGGACGACCGGGACGTCGTCGCCCGGGAACTCATACGAGCTCAGTAGCTCCCGGACCTCCAGCTCGACGAGCTCGAGGATCTCCTCGTCGTCGACCATGTCGGCCTTGTTCAGGGCGACGACGATGTAGGGCACGCCGACCTGGCGGGCGAGGAGCACGTGCTCCTTCGTCTGCGGCATCGGGCCGTCGGTGGCGGACACGACCAGGATCGCGCCGTCCATCTGGGCAGCACCGGTGATCATATTCTTGATGTAGTCGGCGTGTCCCGGGCAGTCGACGTGCGCGTAGTGCCGGGTGTCGGTCTGGTACTCGACGTGGGCGATCGAGATCGTGATGCCGCGGGCCTTCTCCTCCGGCGCCTTGTCGATCTGGTCGAACGGCGTGAAGGGGTTGAGGTCCGGGTAGGCGTCGTGCAGGACCTTGGTGATCGCCGCAGTCAGGGTCGTCTTGCCGTGGTCGATGTGACCAATAGTGCCGATATTGACGTGCGGCTTCGTCCGCTCGAACTTCTGCTTCGCCACGGGTGTCCCTCCAAGGACGGGTGGTGTCGTGCTGTGTAGTCAGGTAGGGGTGTTGCTCACGCCGCGAGGGCGTTCACTCTCCCCGGGCCTTGGCGATGATCTCCTTGGCGACGTTCGCGGGAACCTCGGCGTAGGAGTCGAACTGCATGGAGTAGCTCGCCCGGCCGGAGGTCTTCGACCGAAGATCACCAACGTAGCCGAACATCTCCGACAGTGGCACCAGCGCCCGTACGATCCGGGAACCGCCCCGCTCCTCCATCGCCTGGATCTGCCCACGGCGGGAGTTCAGGTCGCCGATCACGTCACCCATGTGGTCCTCGGGGGTGGTGACCTCGACGGCCATCAGAGGCTCGAGCAGCACCGGGTCGGCCTTGCGGGCCGCGTCCTTGAACGCCATCGAACCGGCGATCTTGAATGCGAGTTCGGACGAGTCGACGTCGTGGAACTGGCCGTCAAGCAGGGTGACCTTGACGTCCACCAGCGGGTAGCCGGCGAGCACACCGAACTCCATGGCCTCCTGGCAGCCCGCATCCACCGAGGGGATGTACTCCCGGGGGATGCGACCACCCGTGACCTTGTTCTCGAACTCGTAGCCGCCGCCGTCGCCGCCGGAGGGCTCCAAGTTGATGATCACCCGGGCGTACTGGCCGGATCCACCCGTCTGCTTCTTGTGGGTGTAGTCGACCTTCTCCACCTTGCGGCGGATCGTCTCCCGATAGGCCACCTGCGGCTTGCCGACGTTTGCCTCGACACCGAACTCGCGGCGCATCCGGTCGACCAGCACGTCCAAGTGCAGCTCGCCCATGCCGGCGATGATCGTCTGACCGGTCTCCTCGTCGGTGCGGACCTGGAAGGTCGGGTCCTCCTCGGCGAGGCGCTGGATGGCGGTGCCCAGCTTCTGCTGGTCGGCCTTGGTCTTCGGCTCGATCGCGACGTGGATGACCGGCGCCGGGAACGTCATCGACTCCAGGATCACCGGGGCGTTCGGGTCGCAGAGCGTGTCACCCGTGGTGGTGTTCTTCAGCCCCACCACGGCCACGATCTGTCCCGCGCCGACGCCCTCCCGGTCCTCCCGGTGGTTGGCGTGCATCTGCAGGATGCGGCCGACGCGCTCCTTGCGGTCCTTCGTCGAGTTCAGCACCGGCGAACCACCGGTCAGCTTGCCGGAGTACACCCGGATGTAGGTCAGCTTACCCACGTACGGGTCACTCATGATCTTGAAAGCGAGCGCGGAAAACGGCTCGTCCTCGCTCGGCTCCCGGCGGACCTCGGTCTCCTCGCCGCCGACTGCATGGCCGACGGTGGCGCCGATGTCCAGCGGGTTCGGCAGGAAGTCGACGACGGCGTCGAGCATGGGCTGGACGCCCTTGTTCTTGAACGCCGAACCGCACAGCACCGGGTTGACCTTGCTCGCCAGGGTCGCGCGGCGCAGGGCGGCGATGAGCTGCTCTGTGGAAGGCTCCTCACCCTCGAGGTAGAGCTCCATGAGCTCGTCGTCGTTCTCGGCGACAGTCTCGAGAAGCTTGTCGCGCCACTCCTGCGCGGCCTCGAGGTGATCCCGCGGGATGTCGACGGTCTCGTAGGATGCGCCTTTGTCCTCGGTCTTCCAGAGGAGGCCCTTCATGCGGACCAGGTCAATGACACCGCGGAAGTCGGCCTCCACGCCCCACGGGAGCTGGATCACGGCCGGCGTCGCGTCGAGCCGGTCGATCATCATCTCCACGCAGCGGTGGAACTCGGCACCGACCCGGTCCATCTTGTTGACGAAGGCGATACGCGGGACGTTGTAACGGTCGGCCTGCTTCCAGACCGTCTCGCTCTGCGGCTCGACTCCGGCGACCGCGTCGAAGACCGCGACCGCACCGTCGAGGACCCGCAGCGAGCGCTCCACCTCGACGGTGAAGTCGACATGGCCGGGGGTGTCGATGATGTTGATGGTGTGGTCGCGCCAGATACAGGTGGTGGCCGCGGAGGTGATGGTGATCCCCCGCTCCTGCTCCTGCTCCATCCAGTCCATCGTGGCGCCGCCCTCGTGGACCTCACCGATCTTGTAGTTCACGCCGGTATAGAAGAGGATGCGCTCGGTGGTGGTGGTCTTGCCCGCGTCGATGTGGGCCATGATCCCGATATTGCGGGTCCTGGCCAGCAAGGAATGTACGTCAGATGGCATCTCGGATCACCAGCGGTAGTGGGCGAAGGCCTTGTTGGACTCCGCCATCTTGTGGGTGTCCTCCCGGCGCTTCACGCTGGCGCCGAGGCCGTTGCTCGCGTCGATGAGCTCGTTCATCAGCCGCTCGGTCATCGTCTTCTCGCGACGAGCCCGGGAGTAGCCGACGATCCAGCGCAGCGCGAGGGTGGTGCTCCGGCCGGCGCGAACCTCGACCGGAACCTGGTAGGTGGCACCACCCACCCGGCGGCTACGCACCTCCAGCGTCGGCTTGACGTTGTCCAGCGCGCGCTTGAGCGTGACGACCGGGTCGTTGCCGGTCTTGTTCTTCGCACCCTCGAGTGCGCCGTACACGATGCGCTCCGCGACCGACTTCTTACCGCTCAACAGCACCTTGTTCACCAGCGCGGTCACCAGCGGCGACCCGTACACCGGGTCGACCACCACGGCGTGCTTGGGCGCAGGCCCCTTGCGCGGCATCAGCCCTTCTCCTTCTTCGCGCCGTAGCGGCTACGAGCCTGCTTACGGTTACGGACGCCCTGCGTGTCGAGAGCGCCTCGGACGATCTTGTACCGGACACCCGGAAGATCCTTCACTCGGCCACCGCGAACCAGGACGATCGAGTGCTCCTGCAGGTTGTGGCCGACCCCGGGGATGTAGGCGGTGACTTCGATCCCGCTGTTCAACCGGACCCGGGCCACCTTGCGCAGGGCCGAGTTCGGCTTCTTCGGGGTGGTCGTGTAGACGCGGGTGCACACACCACGACGCTGAGGGCTTCCCTTGAGTGCCGGGGTCTTGGTCTTCTCGACCTTGTCCTGCCGGCCCTTGCGGACCAGCTGCTGGATCGTGGGCAACGCCGCTCCCGTTCCTGTCACGCCTCGTCGTACTGCCTTGGGCAACCAGACCGGTACGCCGGCCTCCCTGCTGCTGTGGTCCGCACCCGACCCACCGGAGTGTCCTCGAGCGGCTTCTCCGACCCACGCGGTCGGGCGTGTCGCGCCATTCGACCGGAACCTCGATGCGGTAATCCAGTTCCGGTGAGGGCACGCCAGCCCGCCCGTCCGCTTCGCGGAATCGAGCTCGACAGTCGCCGACGGATACCCGAATAGTGACTTTACGTCAACCTAGCGAGCACCACGGCGCCACATCGAAGTGCAGGACGCACGCCGGAGCCACGTGGACTCCGACCACAGGGCTCAACAGTACTCCACGCCCGCGTCAGGTGTCGAACGGGGGTGTCCGGCGAAATCCCCCGCAGACCCCGCGCGCACTATGGCACTCGACGAGCGCATGCACTCGACGAGCGGCACAGGCGGGCAGCGGCACGGCCCCACGTACTGGCACGCTGCACCTACTGGCACGCTGTACGGGACAGCACGATACCGGCATCGGAGGCCCGCGAGGACATGTCTGACGCAGCCGGCGCGCGATTCGCGGCCGCCCCCGCCCGACGCCGGCCGAGCCGGGACGAGCTGCTCGCGGCCTACGGGACCACCGTCCCGGACCTGGTCGCCCCGGCCACCGTCGTGCTGCTCTGCGGGATCAATCCGTCCCTCGAGTCCGGGGCCACCGGCTTTCACTTCGGCACGCCGAGCAACCGGCTGTGGCCGGTGCTGCACCTCGCCGGCTTCACCCCACGCCGGCTGCATCCCAGCGAGACCGACGAACTGGCCCGCCGGGGCATCAGCATCACCAATCTCGTCCACCGCTCCACCGCGCGCGCCGACGAGATCAGCGATGACGAGGTCCGCGCCGGCGTGCCCCGGCTCACCGAACTCGTCGAACGGGTCTCGCCCCGGTGGGTGGCCTTCCTCGGCCTGGCCGCCTACCGGATCGGGTTCGGGCGCCGCAGCGCGAAGGTCGGCCGCCAGGCGGAGACCCTGGGACCCGCCGGCATCTGGCTCCTGCCCAATCCGAGCGGCCTGAACGCGCACTATCAGCTGCCCGACCTGGTCCGGGTCTACGGCGAGCTACGCGAAACCGCCTATTCCTGACCTACCCGCCACGTTCCCGAGGAGGGCCGCCGCCGGGCCGGCCGGCAGATGCGCGCGTACCGGGGCCCAGAAGTCGGCTCCGGGGGGCGCCTCGACCTCGATGCGGGAGCCGCCGGCCCAGGCCGCATCGAAGGCGAGCCGCCACGAGTGCAGCAGGGTGCGGGCGGTGGCACCCCGGCCGAACAGCGGATCGCCCTCGATCGGGTGCCCGATCCAGGCTAGATGCACCCGGATCTGGTGGCGCCGCCCGCTGACCGGCGTGACTGCGAGCAGGGTGTACTCACCGCCCTCCCAGACCCGGATGAAGGTCGTGACGGACGGGTATGTCCGGACGTGGGAGAACACCGCGGCGGGCGGAACCGTCCAGCGTCCGACGCCCGCGCCGGTCGGGGCAAGCTCTGCCCGGGGAACCTCCGCCAAGGGGGCCATCTCCGCCAGGCCGGCCATGATGTCGGCCCGGTTCGCCGCCACCCGGACCCGACTCTTGCGCCCCACGCTCAGCGGCAGATCAATGGTCCCCGAGGCGGGCAGTCCACGGGTCCGGGTCAGGACGAGGTAGCGCTTGTCCACCGTGCGGCGCTGGAACTGCCGGGTGAGATCACCGTGGAACCGCAACTGCCGGGCGAAGAGCACCAGGCCCGAGGTGACCTTGTCGATGCGGTGCACCGGGAACAGCTCCTCGCCGTCATCCCCGGCGAGGGTGACGAGATCGGTGTCGTGCCGCTCTCCCATAACCGAGATGCCGACGGGTTTGTCGAGCACGAGAATGGCCTCATCCTCGTAGATCATTCGCTCCCGGCGAATCTCGGTCCACTCGGTCATAAAACGGTCAGCCCCGGTCACGTCAACTGCCGTCAACTGCCGGGGAGCGCTTCGATGACCACTGTCCGATAAGGCGCGGCCAACCGACTCAGGTCGTCGTGGTCGCCGGTCAGAATCACACCGCCGCCACCTTCCACCGCCACCGCAGGTGCCTGCCCCTATCCTACCGATTTCCGTCTCTGCGCGCCCTCCCACCAGCGGGCTCCGGACCTGGACGCGCAACCGGCCCGGCACCCTGGTGAGGGCGCCGGGCCGGTCCTGATCGATCGGGCTTCGGTCGGGCCCTGGTCAGCTCCGCTCGGTCAGCCTCGCGACCTGCTTACGCGCGACCTGCTTACGCGCGACCTGCTCAGCGGAAGTCTCCCGAGCTGCGGTAGTCGAACTCGTCCAGCGGGACCGCCTGGCCGGAGCCCGTGCCGAACGCGCCGTAATCGACGCCGCCGTCCTCGTAGGCACCGACGGAGTACATCGCCGCACGTGCCTCCTCGGTCGGCTCGACCCGGATGTTGCGGTACCGGGAGATCCCGGTGCCGGCCGGGATGAGCTTTCCGATAATGACGTTCTCCTTCAGGCCGACGAGCGAGTCCGACCGGGCGTTGATCGCCGCGTCGGTGAGCACCCGGGTCGTCTCCTGGAAGGAGGCGGCCGACAGCCACGACTCGGTCGCCAGCGACGCCTTGGTGATCCCCATGAGGACCGGGCGGGCCGAGGCCGGCTGGCCACTGGCTTCCACCACCCGACGGTTCTCCGCCTCGAACCGGGCCCGCTCGCAGAGCTCACCGGGCAGCAGGGTGGTGTCACCCGACTCGAGAACGTTCACCCGCTTGAGCATCTGGCGGATGATGATCTCAATGTGCTTGTCGTGGATCGACACACCCTGCGACCGGTAGACCTCCTGGACCTGGTCCACCAGGTGGAGCTGGACCTGGCGCGGCCCGAGGATGCGCAACACCTCGTGCGGGTCGACGGCACCGTCGACGATCTGGCTGCCGACCTCGATGTGGTCGCCCTCGCGGACCCGCAGGCGCGAACGCCGCGAGACCGGGTAGGCGATCTCGTCGCTGCCGTCGTCCGGCACCATCACGACCTTGAAGGTCTTCTCGGTCTCCTCGATCTTCACCCGGCCGGAGACCTCGGTGATGGGGGCCTTGCCCTTCGGGCTGCGCGCCTCGAACAGCTCGACGACACGCGGCAGGCCCTGGGTGATGTCGTCGCCGGCGACGCCACCGCTGTGGAAGGTACGCATCGTCAGCTGGGTGCCGGGCTCACCGATGGACTGCGCGGCGACGATGCCGACGGCCTCACCGACGTCGACCAGCTTGCCGGTGGCGAGCGAGCGCCCGTAGCACTGGGCGCACACTCCCATCCGGGACTCGCAGGTCAGCGCCGAGCGGACCCGCACCTGCTCGATGCCGGCCTCGATGATCTGGCTGATCGCGACGTCCCCGGCGTCGGTGCCGGCGGGCACGATGACCTCGCCGTTCGCGTCGATCGCGTCGGAGGCCAGCGTCCGCGCGTACGCCGAGGTCTCGGCGTACCGGTCCCGGACCAGCACCCCGTCGGCGCCCTTGCGGGCGATCCGGGTGAGGATGCCGCGCTCGGTGCCGCAGTCCTCCTCGCGGACGATGACGTCCTGGCTGACGTCGACGAGCCGCCGGGTCAGGTACCCCGAGTCCGCGGTGCGCAGGGCGGTGTCAGCGAGTCCCTTACGGGCACCGTGGGTGGAGATGAAGTACTCCAGCACGGTCAGACCCTCGCGGAAGTTCGCCTTGATCGGCCGCGGGATGATCTCACCCTTCGGGTTGGAGACCAGGCCACGCATGCCGGCGAGCTGCCGGATCTGCATCATGTTTCCAGCGGCTCCGGAGTTGACCAGCACGTAGACCGGGTTGGTCGCCGGGAAGTTCTCCTCCATCGCCTCGGCGATCTTGTTGGTCGCCTCGGTCCAGATCTGGACCAGCTCGCTGCGGCGCTCCTCATCGGACAGGAAGCCGCGGTCGAACTGCTTCTGGACCCGGTCGGCACGCTGCTCGTAGTCGTCGAGGATCTCGGCCTTGTTCGGCGGCGCGACGACGTCCTCGATCGCGACGGTGACCCCGGACCGGGTGGCCCAGTAGAAACCGGCGCTCTTCAGGGCATCCAGGGTCGCCGCTACCTGGATCTTCGGGTACCGCTCAGCCAGGTCGTTGACGATCGCCGCCTGTGCCTTCTTGTTCAGCTGGGCGTTGATGAAGGGGTAGCCCTCCGGCAGCGCCTCGTTGAGCAGGCAACGGCCGAACGTGGTCTCCAGGGTGAACACGTCCCCGGTGACCCAGTCGGCGGGCGGGACCCAGTCCGACGGCGGGGTGGTGTCCCGCAACCGCACCTTGATCTTCGCCTGAAGGGCGATCTCCCGGGCATCGAACGCCATCTGCGCCTCGGCGACGCTGGAGAACGACCGCCCCTCGCCGAGCGCCCCCTCGGCCAAGCGGGACAGGTGGAACACCCCGGTCACCATGTCGAGGCTCGGCATCGCCAGCGGCCGGCCCGATGCGGGCGAGAGGATGTTGTTGCTCGACAGCATCAGGATCCGCGCCTCGGCCTGCGCCTCGGCGGACAGCGGCAGGTGCACCGCCATCTGGTCACCGTCGAAGTCGGCGTTGAACGCCGTGCAGACCAGCGGGTGGATCTGGATGGCCTTGCCCTCGACGAGCTGCGGCTCGAAGGCCTGGATGCCGAGGCGGTGCAGGGTCGGCGCCCGGTTGAGCAGCACGGGGTGCTCGGTGATGACCTCCTCGAGCACGTCCCACACGACCGGGCGGGCCCGCTCGACCATCCGCTTCGCCGACTTGATGTTCTGCGCGTGGTTGAGGTCCACCAGGCGCTTCATCACGAACGGCTTGAACAGCTCCAGCGCCATCTGCTTGGGCAGACCGCACTGGTGCAGCTTGAGCTGCGGACCGACGACGATGACCGACCGGCCGGAGTAGTCGACCCGCTTACCCAGCAGGTTCTGGCGGAACCGGCCCTGCTTGCCCTTGAGCATGTCGGACAGCGACTTCAGCGGACGGTTACCCGGGCCGGTGACCGGCCGGCCGCGGCGGCCGTTGTCGAACAGCGCGTCGACGGCCTCCTGCAGCATCCGCTTCTCGTTGTTGACGATGATCTCGGGCGCGCCGAGGTCGAGCAGCCGCTTCAACCGGTTGTTCCGGTTGATCACCCTGCGGTACAGGTCGTTGAGGTCCGAGGTGGCGAACCGGCCACCATCGAGCTGCACCATCGGGCGCAGATCGGGTGGGATCACCGGGACGCAGTCGAGCACCATCCCCATCGGGGAGTTGCGGGTGTTCAGGAACGCCGAGACAACCTTGAGCCGCTTGAGTGCGCGGGCCTTCTTCTGGCCCTTGCCGCTGCGGATGGTCTCGCGCAGCGACTCGGCCTCGGCGCCCAGGTCGAAGTCAGCGAGCCGCCGCTGCAGCGCCTCGGCGCCCATGCCGCCGTCGAAGTACGCACCGAAGCGGTCGCGCAGCTCGCGATAAAGCAGCTCGTCCGGCTCCAGGTCCTGGACCTTCATGTTCTTGAAGCGGTCGAAGACCCGGTCGAGATCGTCGATCTTACGCTGCACCCGGTCCCGGATCTGGCGCATCTCGCGCTCGGCCGACTCGCGGACCTTGCGTCGCGCGTCACCCTTGGCGCCCTCGGCCTCGAGCTGCGCGAGGTCGGCCTCGAGCCGCTTCTGCCGGACTTCCACGTCGGCGTTCTTCTTGTCCTCGAGCTGCTGCTTCTCGACGCCGATGCGGGCCTCGAGGGTGGGCAGGTCGCGGTGACGCGCCTCCGCGTCGACCTTGGTGATCATGTAGGCGGCGAAGTAGATGACCTTCTCGAGGTCCTTCGGCGCCAAGTCCAGCAGGTAGCCGAGCCGGCTCGGAACACCCTTGAAATACCAGATGTGGGTGACTGGGGCGGCGAGCTCGATATGCCCCATGCGTTCGCGGCGCACCTTGGCGCGGGTGACCTCGACGCCGCAGCGCTCGCAGATGATGCCCTTGAAGCGGACCCGCTTGTACTTACCGCAATAGCACTCCCAGTCCCGGGTGGGACCGAAGATCTTCTCGCAGAAGAGTCCGTCCTTCTCCGGCTTCAGGGTACGGTAGTTGATCGTCTCCGGCTTCTTGACCTCACCGTGCGACCACTGGCGGATGTCATCCGCGGTGGCGAGACCGATGCGCAGTTCGTCGAAGAAGTTGACGTCCAGCAAGACTGTCGCCTGCTCTCTCTTTCTCGGTCGGGACGCTGGAGTCGGATGGAGCCGCCGGGGGCCTCGCCGCCCATCAGGGCGGGCGCGTCAGACCCCCGGCGTCCGTCAGACCTCCTCGACGCTGCTCGGCTCACGCCGGGACAGGTCGATCCCGAGTTCCTCCGCCGCACGGAAGACGTCCTCGTCGGTGTCACGCATCTCGATCTGCACGCCATCGCTGGAGAGCACCTCGACGTTGAGGCACAGCGACTGCATCTCCTTGATGAGCACCTTGAACGACTCCGGGATACCGGGCTCCGGAATGTTCTCGCCCTTGACGATCGCCTCGTAGACCTTGACCCGGCCCACGACGTCGTCGGACTTGATGGTCAGCAGTTCCTGCAGGGCGTAGGCGGCGCCGTACGCCTCCAGCGCCCACACCTCCATCTCGCCGAACCGCTGGCCACCGAACTGCGCCTTACCACCCAGGGGCTGCTGGGTGATCATTGAGTAGGGACCGGTCGACCGGGCGTGGATCTTGTCGTCGACCAGGTGCAGCAACTTGAGGATGTAGATGTAGCCGACCGCCACCGGATAGGGGTACAGCTCACCGGTCCGGCCGTCGAACAACTTGGCCTTACCGGAGGAGCCGATCAGCTGGACGCCGTCGCGGTTGGGCAGGGTGGAGTCGAGCAGGCCGGTGATCTCCTCCTCGCGGGCACCGTCGAAGACGGGGGTCGCCACATTGGTGCCGGCCGAGGCGGCGTCCGCGCCGATGCCACGCAGCCGCTCCTTCCAGTCCTCGGTGCCGGAGTCGACCTGCCAGCCGGTCTTGGCCACCCACCCGAGGTGGGTCTCCAGGATCTGGCCGAGGTTCATCCGGCGCGGCACGCCGTGCGGGTTGAGCACGACGTCGACGGCGGTGCCGTCCTCGAGGAAGGGCATGTCCTCGACGGGCAGGATCTTGGCGATGACACCCTTGTTGCCGTGCCGGCCGGCAAGCTTGTCCCCGTCGGTGATCTTCCGCTTCTGGGCGACGTAGACCCGGACCAGCTCGTTGACCCCGGGCGGGAGCTCGTCGCCGTCCTCGCGGGAGAACACCCGCACGCCGATGACCTTGCCGGACTCACCGTGCGGCACCTTCAGCGAGGTGTCACGGACCTCCCGGGCCTTCTCCCCGAAGATCGCGCGCAACAGGCGCTCCTCGGGGGTCAGCTCGGTCTCGCCCTTGGGTGTGACCTTGCCGACCAGGACGTCGCCGGGCGAGACCTCGGCGCCGATCCGGATGATCCCCCGCTCGTCGAGGTCGGCGAGAACCTCCTCGGCGACGTTCGGGATGTCCCGGGTGATCTCCTCCGGGCCGAGCTTGGTGTCGCGGGCGTCGACCTCGTGCTCCTCGATGTGGATCGAGGACAGCACGTCGTCCTGGACGAGACGCTGGGACAGGATGATCGCATCCTCGTAGTTGTGCCCCTCCCACGGCATGAAGGCGACCAGCAGGTTCTTGCCGAGCGCCATCTCACCGTTGTCGGTGCACGGGCCGTCCGCGATGACCTGGCCGGCCTCGACCCGGTCGCCCTCGTTCACGATCGGCTTCTGGTTGATGCAGGTGCCCTGGTTCGACCGGCGGAACTTCGCCAGCCGGTAGGTGCGCCGGGTGCCGTCGTCGTGCATGACAGTGATGTAGTCGGCCGAGAGATCCTCGACCACCCCCGCCTGGGCGCAGACGACCACGTCGCCGGCATCCTTGGCCGCGCGGGCCTCCATCCCGGTGCCGACCAGCGGCGCCTCGGAGCGCAGCAGCGGCACCGACTGGCGCTGCATGTTGGAGCCCATGAGCGCGCGGTTGGCGTCGTCGTGCTCGAGGAACGGGATCATGGCAGTGGCCACGGAGACCATCTGACGGGTCGAAACGTCCATGTAGTCGACCTCATCCGGCGGGATGGACTCGACCTCACCGCCCTTGCGGCGGACCAGGACACGGTCCTCCGCGAACGTTCCGTCCGGCCGTAGCGGCGCGTTCGCCTGCGCCTTGACGTGCCGGTCCTCCTCATCGGCGGTCAGGTAGTCGATCTCGTCGGTGACGCGGCCGTCCACGACCTTGCGGTACGGCGTCTCAACGAAGCCGAACGGGTTGATCCGGGCGAACGTCGACAGCGAGCCGATCAGACCGATGTTCGGGCCTTCCGGCGTCTCGATCGGGCACATCCGGCCGTAGTGGCTGGGGTGCACGTCGCGGACCTCGAAGCCCGCCCGCTCTCGAGAAAGGCCGCCTGGGCCAAGTGCGTTCATCCGGCGCTTGTGAGTCAGACCAGCCAACGGGTTCGTCTGGTCCATGAACTGCGAGAGCTGACTGGTGCCGAAGAACTCCTTGATGGAGGCGACGACCGGCCGGATGTTGATCAGGGTCTGCGGCGTGATCGCCTCGACATCCTGCGTAGTCATCCGCTCGCGGACGACCCGCTCCATCCGGGCAAGTCCCAGCCGGACCTGGTTCTGGATCTGCTCGCCGACCGAGCGCAGGCGACGGTTGCCGAAGTGGTCGATGTCGTCGACCTCGTACTCGGCCGGATCGGCACCCGCGTGCAGCTTGACGACGTACTCGATGGTGCGGACGATGTCGTCCTCGGTGAGAACGCCGATGTCGTGGGCAACGTCGAGGGAGAGCTTCTTGTTGACCTTGTAGCGACCGACCTTGGCGAGGTCGTAGCGCTTCGGGTTGAAGAAGAGGTTCTCCAGTAGGGTCTGCGCCGACTCCCGTGTCGGCGGCTCACCCGGGCGCAGCTTGCGGTAGATGTCGAGCAGCGCATCGTCCTGGCCGGCGGTGTGGTCCTTCTCCAGAGTGATGCGCATCGACGGGAAGTCACCGAACCGCTCGAGGATGCGGGCCTCGTCCCAGCCGAGCGCCTTGAGCAGCACCGTGACGGACTGACGGCGCTTGCGGTCGATCCGCACGCCCACGGTGTCGCGCTTGTCGATCTCGAACTCCAGCCAGGCTCCCCGGGAGGGGATCACCTTGCAGGAGTACAGGTCCTTGTCGGAGGCCTTATCGAGGCTGCGCTCGAAGTAGACCCCCGGGGAGCGCACGAGCTGGCTGACCACCACGCGCTCAGTGCCATTGATGACGAAGGTGCCCTTCGGGGTCATGAGCGGGAAGTCACCCATGAACACCGTCTGGCTCTTGATCTCGCCGGTGGTGTTGTTGGTGAACTCGGCCGTGACGAACAGCGGGGCCGAGAAGGTCATGTCCTTGTCCTTGCACTCCTCCACGGAGTACTTGGGCGGTTCGAACCGGTGGTCCCGAAAGGACAGTGACATCGAGCCGGAGAAGTCCTCGATCGGGGAGATCTCCTCGAAGACCTCCTCGAGACCCGAGGTGATCGGAACGTCGTCACGGCCGGAATCGATGGCCTCCTGCACCCGCTCCGCCCAGGCGTCACTACCGATCAGCCAATCGAAGGACTGCGTCTGAAGAGCAAGGAGATCCGGGACCTCGAGGGGCTCGATGATCTTAGCGAACGAGATGCGGGAAGAAGAGCGCGAGGCGGCCAAGGTGGTCCTTCCGGTGGCCTGATCGTCGGGCTGGCGTCGCGGACGTCAAGTATCCGTCGGGGAATGGTCAGGTGATCAGTGTCTCGCTACGGTTGTCAGGAACGGCGGCGGGGGGTGCCCCACCGGTGAGACGATGGCCGCGGGACGTGGAGGCCGACCCCCGGGCGTCCTGCGTAGCGGATGTGCGGCCGACAACGGGCACGCGAAAGCCTCGCCACGGCATGTGCGCGCGGCGACACGAGTGTCCGCTGAGAACAACGGATCGGTGTATGGGCAAGGGTCTCGCTCAGGGTCCTCGGTGTGGCAGCCGTACAGCCGTGCCACACTCCGGCACGACCAGCGCGCCTCCGCATCGTCCCGGACCGACCGCGAGTACCGCTCCGGACCACGTAACCGGAACCGCCTCACGGTGCATACCAGCCCCCGAACAGGGCCGACCGTCACCAACGGCACGGTGTCGGCGAGGTCGATACAACGAGAAGGGCAGCGCAAACTAGCAGTGTAGCCGAAGGGCACACCGCTGGCAAGGATCTGCGTGATGGGACCACGCAGGGAGGACGTAGCGCACCGCATCTGCTCCCGACGAGGGTTCGCAAACTTGATGGAACTCCGATCCACAGAGGCCGTCAACCCCCTTCGGAAAACGTCACGAACGGACCCGACCTGCCCATCTGTGCATCGGGCCGCCTGCGGTGGACCTTCCGGGCCTTCCAGACAGCACGTGCCGGGGCACCGCAGAGAGGTGCCCCGGCACGGGGGTGTCCGCCACGGCCACGCCGAGCGGCCGCAAGAGACGCCCCGCCCGGCGACGGACATCGCCGGGCGGGGCGTCCCAGGGCAGCGAGGTGCTGCCGGTACTGCTCAGACTGCCGGTACTACTTGACGGTGACCGTGGCGCCGGCGCCCTCGAGGGCCGCCTTCGCCTTGTCCGCCGCCTCCTTGGCGACCTTCTCCAGGACCGGCTTCGGAGCCCCGTCGACGAGGTCCTTGGCCTCCTTCAGCCCGAGGCTGGTCAGCGCACGGACCTCCTTGATGACCTGGATCTTCTTGTCACCGACGGATTCAAGGATGACGTCGAACTCGTCCTGCTCCTCGGCGGCCGGCGCCTCGCCGCCCGCACCACCGGCGGCCGGGGCGGCGGCCACGGCGACCGGAGCCGCGGCGGTGACGCCGAAGGTCTCCTCGAACTGCTTCACGAACTCCGAGAGCTCCAACAGGGTCAGTTCCTTGAAGGCGTCCAGCAGCTCTTCGGTCGACAGCTTCGCCATGGTGGCGGTTCCTTCCTTGTCATGCCTGATTCGGGGTGGCCTGCTCGTGACTGCGAGCGACCTGGTTGTGACCTCGGGGCGGCACCATGGTGGCGCCGTTCGGCTATTCGGCGGCAGCCTCGGCGGCCGGCTGCTCGGCGGCGCCGGCGGACTGGCCTTCGCGCTGCTCGCGCAGCGCCTCCGCGAGCCGGGCCACCTGGGACAGCGGAGCGGCGAAGAGCCCGACGGCCCCGGCCAGCGTGCCCTTCATCGCCCCGGCCAGCTTCGCCAGCAGGACCTCGCGGGACTCGAGATCCGCAAGCTTGCGAATCTCGTCGGCGGTCATCGGTTTGCCCTCGACGAAGCCGCCCTTGAGCACCAATGCCGGGTTCGCCCGAGCGAAGTCGCGCAGGCCCTTGGCCGCCTCGACCGGGTCGCCGCTGACGAAAGCGACAGCGGTCGGCCCGACGAACAGGTCGTCGAGTCCGGTGACCCCGGCCTGCTCCGCCGCAATCTTGGTCAGAGTGTTCTTGACCACGGAGTAGCGCGTGCCCTCGCCGAGGACACGCCGCAGCTCGGTGAGCTGGCTCACCGTCAAACCGCGGTACTCCGTGAGCACCGCGGCGGTCGAGCCACGGAACTCCTCGACGATCTCCGCCACCGCGGCGGTCTTCTCAGCTTTCGCCATGGGGCTCCTTCGGGGTGTCGGCTGGTCATCCGGAAACGCCCCCGGAACATGACGAACGCCCCGGCGCAGGCGCACGGGGCGTGAAGGGCGGCGGTGGCGCTACCGGGTGCGTCACCCGGCTGCGTGCATCCGTCACGGAACTTCCCGTCCGTCACCTGCGCGGGCCGCCCGGAGAACCCGGGGCCTTCGGCCGTCGGTCGAACCGGACGAGGAGTGACCCTCGACGGGAACGGAGACGGCAACCAGCGGTCTTCGGTGTGGAACTGGATATCAGTGTACGCGATTGTTGTCCGCGGCTGTTCGTCGCTGTTCGCCCGCCCGGCGACCGCACGCATGGCTTCGCGCGGCGGTGCTTCCGGACGGGCGGGAGCCTCCGGACGGGCCGGATCAGGCGGCGGCACCCTCGTCGAGCAGGTTGCGGGTGCGGTTCGGGTCGACCGGGATACCCGGGCCCATGGTGGTCGTGAAGGTGACCTTCTTCAGGTACCGGCCCTTGGCCGCGGACGGCTTCACCCGGACGATCTCATCCAGGGCAACCGTGTAGTTCTCGATCAGCTGGGTGTCAGTGAAGTTCGTCTTCCCGATGACGATATGCAGGTTACCCTGCTTGTCTACCCGAAAGTTGATCTTTCCACCCTTGATGTCGGAGACGGCCTTGCCGATGTCCAGCGTCACGGTGCCGGTCTTCGGGTTCGGCATCAGGCCGCGGGGTCCCAGGACCCGAGCGATCCGACCGACCTTCGCCATCTGGTCGGGCGTCGCGACGGTCGCGTCAAACTCCAGGAAGCCCTCCTGGATCCGGGCGACCAGGTCATCGCTACCGACGATGTCGGCCCCGGCCGCGCTCGCCTCAGCGGCCTTCTCCCCGGCGGCGAAGACGGCGACGCGGGGGGACTTCCCGGTGCCGTGCGGCAGGTTGACCGTACCACGGACCATCTGGTCGGCCTTACGAGGATCGACCCCGAGCCGGATCGCAACCTCGACCGTCGCGTCATACTTCGTCGTCGAGGTCTGCTGCGCGAGGCGGACCGCCTCCAGCGGGCTGTAGAGGTTCTCCAAGTTGATCTTCTCGGCCGCGGCGCGGTAGGCCTTGCTGCGCTTCATACTGTCTGTCTCCTCGTGGTGATGGCGGACGGCCGTCGAAGGGGCGCGGCGACGTGGACACGTCCTGTCCACCCGGCACCTGCGCCCGGCCGCCCTCCCACTGGTCGGTCCGGTGGTGGGGGAAACTCGAGGGCGTACTACTCGCCGACCGTGATACCCATGGATCGGGCGGTACCAGCGATGATCTTCTCGGCGGCCTCGATCGAGGTGGCGTTGAGGTCCGGGAGCTTGGTCTGGGCGATCTCGCGGATCTGCGCCGCGGTGAGCTTGGCAACCTTGTCCCGGTGCGGGGTGCCACTGCCCTTCTCCACGCCCGCGGCCTTGAGGATGAGCCGCGCGGCCGGCGGGGTCTTCGTGACGAAGGTGAAGGACCGGTCATCGTAGACGGTGATCTCGACCGGCACGACGTTGCCGGCCTGCGACTCGGTCGCCGCATTGTACTGCTTGCAGAACTCCATGATGTTCACGCCATGCTGACCCAACGCGGGGCCAACCGGCGGCGCCGGGGTGGCCTTGCCGGCGTTGATCTGGAGCTTGATGATCGCGGTGATCTTCTTCTTCTTGGGAGGCATGTGCTCGTCTTCCTACCGGGGTTCTACGGAGCGGATCAGATCTTCGCGACCTGATTGAACTGCAGCTCGACGGGCGTCTCCCGACCGAAGATCGAGACCAGCACCTTCAGCCGCTGGGCGTCGAGGTTGATCTCGCTGATGGTCGCCGGGAGCGTGGCGAAGGGGCCGTCCATGACGGTGACGGACTCGCCGACCTCGAACTCCTGCACCCGGACGGTCTCGACCTTCTTCTCCTTCGGCACAGCCGGGGCGAGGATCGAGAGGACCTCCTCCCGGCGCAGCGGGGAGGGCCGGTTGGTGAGCCCGACGAACCCGGTCACACCCGGGGTGTTGCGGACCGCCGACCACGACTGATCGGTCAGATCCATCCGGACGTAGATGTAACCCGGGTACTTCTTCTGCTGGACAAGCTGCCGCTTGCCGTTCTTGACCACCGGGACCTCCTCGGTGGGCACCTCGATCTGGAAGATGTAGTCCTCCATGTTGAGGCTGGAGATCCGGGTCTCGAGATTGGTCTTGACCTTGTTCTCGTACCCCGCGTAGGAGTGCACGACGTACCACTCGCCGGGCGCGTCCTCGATCGCCCGCCGCAGGTCATCGGCGTCGTCGGCATCGTCGTCCGTCAGGGCCGGCGGCACCGTCCCGACCGCCGGGGAGGCCGGGAAAGCACCCTCGGGGGCGGGATCGGTCTCGGGATCGGTCTCGGCGGCGGCGTAGACGTCGCCAAGTTCGGCGCCAGCGTCCGTGC
>NZ_CDXDOR010000059.1:29663-30504 GCF_978021225.1 Frankia sp. CeTa3Moorea
GCTCGAACGCCGCGAGGGGATCGAGACGGGCGAGGGCCTCCCCCTGCTCGGAAGAGGCGTGCTCGGGCGACTGGGACACGCGGACGATCCTTACTCTCGTGAACACTTCTGCTGCTGTGGACCCGCGGAGCGGCGCTGCGCGGGCGTGGGGCCGGACGGGCAGCCGGCTCGCCGACGGGCAGCTCCAGCGACCACCGCCTGCCTCGGCCCCGGCCTGTCCGGCCGGTGGGGCCCGTCAGCCGAAGACCGCGAGAACCGCCTTCGTGAGGCCGAAGTCGAGGGTAGCCACGAACGCCGTCATCACGCTGACGAAGACGAGCACGACCAGCACATAGGTGATCAGCTCACTCCGCCCGGGGTAGACGACCTTCCGTAGCTCCGCCATGACCTCGCGGATGAACACAAGTGGCCGATACCGACGTCGACCCGCGGCACGCGTAGCCCGCTTGGGGCGCGGTGCCGCGTCACGGGTATCGGTCGCCACTCAACTCCACCCACTCCGTCATCGGACCAGCGTCATCGGACCAGTCAGGTCATCGGACCAGCCAGCTGTCGAACAGCGCAGGGGCGACAGGACTCGAACCTGCAACCGCCGGTTTTGGAGACCGGTGCTCTACCAATTGAGCCACGCCCCTAGACACACACCCGGATCCTTGCGACCGCTACGCCAGCATACCCCGGCTATGCGCTACGTAGCACATAGCCCAGACGTAGTGCATAGCTCAGCCGCACGGTGATGTACCGGAATGGGTACCCGAGCGGATCGAGCATACCCCTTTGCCGCCTGGACTCCGCGTACGGCGATCGCGTCGAGGGGCAGCGGGGGCCCGAGGTGGCAGCG